>NZ_JBTXLU010000002.1:0-138775 GCF_054871745.1 Enterococcus sp. LJL98
ACCGAAGTTCGATGAAAAAGAAGCGTTCGACTTGCATGTATTAGGCACGCCGCCAGCGTTCGTCCTGAGCCAGGATCAAACTCTCATTAAAAAAGTTGAAACAATCTTTCGATTGTTAAGCTCAAAATTTTTGCTAGCTTAATTGCTTGCTTGTTGTGTTTGTTTCTATTAATAGAAACATCCTACACATTGGTTCGTTTGCTTGCTTTGTTCAGTTTTCAAAGGTCTACGTTGTTTCTCGCTTGTTGTTTTAGCAACTCTTATATCATATCAGCGTGACAATTGATTGTCAATACTTTTTTTGAAGTTTTTTTATTTTAAAAAACATTCATTTTTTCGAGTCATTCGCAACAATTTTTATATAATAACAAACAAGCGAATTGATTGTCAACACTTTTTTTGTTTTTTTTAAGCATATTTTTAAGAAGAAACCCAACAGAGTCGTTTTATTCAAACGTGTTATCATCTCTTCTTTTTAAATGCTTCCAGAATCATAACATAATTATTTCTTTTATTCAATCTACTTTTTTAAAGAACACTTTGGTTACTTCCACTCGAAAGGTTACTTTGATTAAAAGAATGGCATGCCTTCAATTTTAAACGCTTGTATCAGTTCCCGAAACTGTTCAGCATCCTCCCAACAAATATTGGTTGGTAATACCGGTACTTCTTCTTTTTCTGTCATCTCAAAAACAAACAAAGGAATTTTTTCATTGTCTTCGAAACCATTTGTTAGTTCAACTAACTGGATTGTCGTAACATCAAGGCAAGCTTCTTCTTTTAACAATTGCAAGGCACAGGCTAACCCTGTCCGTTCGTTTGAGAGTTCAACTGTTAGAAACTTAATTTCCGTCCCTGCGTTGTGAAGTAAAAACCGTTTTGTTCCGTCTTTCAAATGCAAAATAACCGTCCCAGCAACCTTTTTTTTATTCAACATTATCACCTCGTCGTTTAATCTAACTGCTCCATCATATCATATTTTTCTAATCATGCTACTGTATTTTCTTTGATTTCTGGTTGAGCAGAGCCTCCATCGCTTCAGTGATCCAAATCGGTAACGCTTCCTTGATTGTCATAAAGCCAATCTTCTTATATTTATTGGTGAAATATCTTTTCTTGCGATTTCCTTGTTGAATAAACTGTTCTTCTAACGTACGCCTAGATAAGCTAATTTTTTGACTGTATTCATCAATATCAATGACTTGTACCTGAAGCTTCTCACCTATTTGTAAAACTTCTTGGATATTTTTTGTATAACCAGATTGAACTTCTGACACATGAATCAATCCTTGCGTTTCTTCATCTAATGAAATAAATGCACCGTAGGGCTGGATTCCTGTAACCAAACCTTCTAATACATCTCCTATTTTACAATCCATCGTTCTCCCTCTTTTCATTGTTGTCTTTTTGATTATACTAGTAAGTGAAGTGAAAATGAAGGAAAGATTTTTTTGAAGGAGGAAGAAAATGTCACAATTTGACCAAATATTGAACCGACGCCAGACAAACAGCGAAAAATGGGACAGTATCGAAAAAAACTTCGGTGTCACTGATTTAGAAGCCTTTTGGGTTGCCGATATGGATTTTCGTGCCGCTCCTGCAATTCAAAAAGCCTTAAGCAATTATGTCGCAGCTGGTATTTATGGTTACCATACCTTGCCAGATTCACTCTATCAAGCGATTATTTCTTGGCAAGCAAGAAGGCACCACTACTTACTAAAAAAAGAAGAGATTCTTTTTAATTCAGGTGTTGTCCCTAGCCTTGTGATGTGTGTTCAAGCTTATACGCACCCCGGAGACGCCGTGCTCATTCACGACCCGGTCTATCGTCCTTTTAGTGAGGTCATTGAAAAGAACCAACGAAAACTTGTTCGTTCCACTCTTTTAACGGTGGATGGCAAATTCCAAATGGATTTTTATGAAATGGAATCCCTCATCATTCAAAACGATATTAAATTATTCATTTTATGTAATCCCCAAAATCCTGGTGGTCGCGTTTGGTCCAAAGAGGAACTAAAACAGTTAGGGCAACTTTGCCAAAAACATCAAGTCATGGTCATCAGTGATGAAATCCATCAAGATTTGATTTTAGCCCCCTACACCTTTACCTCTTTTCAAACAATCGATCCAAGTTTCGAAGCCTTCTCGGTTGTTTTGACTTCGGCAACGAAAACTTTTAATTTAGCTGGTGTCAAAAACTCCATGCTTTTTATTAAGAATCAAAAATTAAGAGAAAAAATGATTGCTTTGCAAGAAGCGACAAGACAAAGTGAAATCAACTCCTTTGGTTTAATCGCAACAGAAGCTGCCTACAACGAGGGAGAAGAATGGTTAGAAAACTTGCTTGACTACATAAAAGAAAATATCAAAATGACGACCGACTTTTTTAAAAACCACTTGCCGAAAGTAAAAGTGATGGAGCCTGAAGGTACCTACCTCATGTGGCTTGATTTTTCTGCCTTTAATTTGACAGATGACGAATTAACACAGAAGTTAATCTATGAAGCTCGGGTCGTATTAAACCAAGGAGACTTCTTTGGTCCGGCAGGTACTCAGCATGTCCGTCTCAACGTCGCTTGTTCTAGAAAACTTTTGGAAAAAGGATTGAAGCAAATAGCGGAAATTTTCGCTCCTCTAGGTGAAATATAATATGCCCCTCGGCTCTCTCCACTTTCTAAGTTTGATGCTGGGAATCTTCGCTTCGTTTCTTTCTACTTTAGGTATCTTCATTTAGGGGAATCCATCAAAACACAACTTTTTCTTTCTTCTGTTTTTAGTTTCGCAACTTGCAGATTGGAGCGTTTTAGCAGATACCTTTCGTACAATCAGAAATTGCTGGCATCGAACGCTTTCCCCTTTTATCTTAATTTTTATTTTTAAACAAAACCAAAAAAAGCAGGGAATAACTTCAAATAAAAAAGAACTCAGAGACTTTTTTTCTAGTCTTCGAGTTCTTTCTTTGCATTTTTTAAGAAGATTAATCTTCGATGATCTCAACAGTCTCAATCACAACATCGTGAACCGGACGGTCTTGAGGGCCTCTTTGTACGCCACCAATTTCATCAACGACGTCCATGCCTTCTGCCACTTGACCAAAAACACTATGACGGAAATCTAACCATGGTGTTCCACCTTGTTTGTAAATTTCCACTACTTCTTCTGGGTAGCCTGCGCCTGTCATTTGGCTAACCATGTTTGCTGGAACATTTTCGTTGTTAACAATAAAGAATTGGCTTCCGTTTGTATTTGGACCTGCGTTTGCCATTGATAACGCACCACGAAGGTTAAATAGCTCTTTTGAAAACTCGTCTTCAAATTTTTCACCAAAAATACTCTCGCCACCCATACCTGTTCCTGTTGGGTCGCCGCCTTGAATCATAAAATCAGGAATAACGCGGTGAAAAATCACCCCATCATAATAGCCTTTCTTCGACAGCCCAATAAAGTTTTCTACCGTTCTTGGTGCATGTTCTGGGAATAATTGAATGGTGATGTCCCCGCGATTTGTTTTAATAATGGCTTTAGGGCCTTTTTGATTTCCTAAATCTAATTGTGGAAATTGAGACAAAAAAATCTCCTCCTTCATCTTTTTATATTCATATCATAGCGAAAATCCATTAAAAATGCTACACTTTAATTTCTTTGCTATACTATTAAAAGAAGTCAAGCAATGAATCTTGAAGGAGGAACACAATGGACATTTATGATATTACGATTATTGGGGCTGGTCCAGCAGGAATGTTTGCAGCCTTTTACGCGGGAATGCGCCAAGCAAAAACTAAAATTATTGATACGTTACCACAACTCGGTGGGCAGTTAGCGACACTTTATCCCGAGAAATACATTTACGATATTCCTGGTTACCCGAAAATTAAAGCTGGTGAACTCGTCCAAAATTTAGAAAAACAAATTACCACTTTTAATCAACGCTACTGTTTAGAAGAAGAAGTCTTAAAAATCGAACGACAAGAAGACGTCCTTGAAATCACTACAACAAAACGAGTGCATTATTCTCGTGCAGTTATTTTAGCTTTAGGAAATGGTTCTTTCCAACCACGAAAACTCGCTTTAGAAAACGCCGAGTCTTTTGAAGGACGCGGAATTGATTATTACGTGACAGATTTAATGAAATACGCTGGAAAAAAAGTTGCAATTGCTGGTGGTGGAGACTCGGCCATCGATTGGGCTTTAATGCTCGAACCCATTGCAAAAGAGGTGACCCTTATTCATCGCCGACCGGAGTTTCGTGCCCACGAACACAGTGTTGAATTATTGAAAAAATCTTCTGTCAATGTGTTAACCCCTTATTTAATCAAAGAGATTTCAGGAGACCGTTCCCTAGAGACCGTTCATCTGGAAAAAGTCAAAGGTGAAGAAACCATTGATTTGTCCGTTGATTATTTAATCGTTAACTATGGCTTTTCATCGACACTCAACTTAAAAGAGTGGGGGTTAAACAGCACGCGACAAGGAATCATTGTTCACCCTGACATGCGCACCTCAATGGAAGGCGTCTATGCTTGTGGCGATATCGTGCAATACGAAGGTAAAGTCAAATTGATTGCTACTGGTTTTGGTGAGGCTCCGACCGCAATCAATAATGCCCTCCACTACATTAATCCGAAAAACCGGACACAACCTGCCCACAGTACAAGTATTTTTGGTCAATAAGCAGGTGAAAAAAAACGAAAAACGAGTAGACGATGAAAGGATTTGTCTACTTATTTTAAAACAGATACTTCTATAAAAACAAGGGCTGGCAACTTTCGTCACAGGCCCTTGTTTTTTTATTTAACTATATTCCTCGTGCCACTCACGCAATTTTTGTTGCACAAGAATTAACAATGCTTCGGGTGTTTCAGCGCCAATCCGCTCCCCTTCAAAAAGACAAAAAGGAAACTGTGCACAATAACTACATTCGCTTAAGCAACTACTCACCATCACATCGACTTCATCCATCGCTTCCACTGCATCTAAAACGAGCTGTGTCCCATGAGCCAAATTTGTTTGGCAAAATTCTACAAGAGGGAACATTTTTACCACTTTCCTTTGCTTGAAAACTAAAAATAGTATAACATGAAATAAATACTGCGAACATCAATTTGATTGGAGGGTTTTAAACATGCATTTTGAAACAAGCACTTTAGAAGAAAAAGCACGGCAATTACTTGGAGATCGCGGCGTGTCGATTGTCGATATCGCAGAATTAGTGATGTTTTTACAAGTTGAATATATCCCCCACCTGACCTTAGAAACTTGTATTGATAGCGTGAATGCCGTCTTAACGAAACGAGAAGTGCACAACACGATTTTAACGGGCATTCAACTGGATATCTTAGCGGAAGAAGATAAATTACTCCAACCGCTTCAAAGTATTGTCGAAGAAGACGAAGGTCTTTACGGCATTGATGAAATCTTGGCTTTATCCATCGTCAATGTCTATGGTTCGATTGGCTTTACAAATTACGGTTACATCGATAAAGTCAAACCAGGTATTTTAGCAAAATTAAATGACAAAGACGGTGACCGGGTCCATACTTTCTTAGACGATATTGTCGGTGCCATCGCTGCGGCTGCTGCCAGCCGCTTAGCCCATAGTCATCCTGAAACAACAGAATAAAGCAAAAAACGGACTGGAAAGCCCTCTTTCTTTGCCTCTGAATGCAATGATTCAGGCGCAACAATTGATAGACTTCTGTCCGTTTTTTTATTTGATTGGGCGTTTCCCCAGTCGAAGTAAGAGGAACAATAAGAATTCCAGTACGATAAAAAACAAAATAAAACACCACATAAAAAAAGATTCCGGTAAAACAGTAATAATTGGATCTGTTAATGGATCAAAGAGCCAGTCGTCATTGCGAAAGAAAAGTTCATGGAACATGACAAAAAACTGGTTAAAACCAACGGCCATCACGCCGAGCAAACCGACAGGAAGAAGCATCCCCCACTGCATGGGGCGCACCAAACGCCATTGTCTATGTTCTTTCACAAGCATGTATAGAAAAATCACACTTGGAACGATTGTGACGAGCAAAACACCGTAATTTAGTAGAAACAAAGCCTTTACATCATAAAAATGTCCCAAGCCCGCTTCTGACATCGGAAAATCGGGTAACTTTAATTCTTTCACCCACGGACGGTTCAAAAATTGTAGCAACAAACGATAATTGTAACGTAAAGTTTCCTCTGTCAAACCTGAGACTTCAGTCAAATGTTCTTTAGCAATCATCCAATGATAAAGTGGTCGAAATTGAATGGTAAAGGTAATTGAAAAACTAATGATTGATAAAAACAAGCTCAAAAGTCCCCCACGTTCGAGCCATTTTCTTTGATTATTTTTCATCATTAAAACAACCATTCATCGAGACTATCCACAATGTAGGTAGGTGATTTTGGCAAATGAGGAACGGCAGCTTTCGGTGTAAAGCCAGACAAAACAAGTAACGAATCAATCCCATTTTTCAGTCCGGATTGGATGTCCGTTTCATAGTTGTCTCCCACCATTAAGACTTCTTCTTTACTCATTTGCATCTGTCCGAGGGCTTTTTCCATAATAATCGCTTCCGGTTTTCCAATATAAACGGGTGCTTGTTGGGTCGCGGTCTCAATTAACGCGATGAGGGAACCCGCCCCAGGAATTAACCCTTTTTCTGTGGGGATATTTTTATCCGGATTGGTTCCGATAAAGAGTGCCCCTCCCCTGATCGCTAAAGTCGCAAGCATCAGTTTTTCATAGGTCACTTCCGAATCTAAGCCAACAACCACATAATCCGGATTTTTCTCTTCCCACTCAAAACCAGCTTGTAAGATGAGTTGAATCAGGCCTGCTTCACCAATCACATATACTTTGGATCCTTTTTTTGCATCTTTCATAAAATCAACAGTCGCAAGGGCCGCCGTGTAGATGTCCTTTTGATTCACTTGTAAAGAAAATTCTTCTTTTAGACGCTTCGCCACCGTTTCAGGTGTCTTTGTCGTATTATTCGTGACGAATAAAAAAGGGATGTCTTTTTTTTGTAAGGTTTCAACAAAACGCTTACCAGCTGGAATGATTTCTTTTCCTAAATAAATCGTCCCATCTAAATCAATTAAATAACCATTATATTTCATTAATCTTCTCTTTTCCTGATTGTAAATCCTTTATTTTTTTCTTTTTTCTCTTCGTCCGTTTTTACTTTCGGTTGTCGATTTTTTATTTTTGCTTTTGGTTTGACTTTTTGTGACTTTACAAATTCTTTCTTTTCACTAATGTGTGCTTGATTGGTCGGCTGTTTCGGTTTTCGACGACGTTGTTGGTTTTTTTCTCGCTTGCCACCCACACGTTGAATCACAAAATAAGCGCAGCCAAAATTACAATATTCATATAAATAGTCTTCTAATGCGTCAATTCGTTGTTCTGGCATTGCCTTTCGATTACTCGCTTCAAAGAAACCACGCAATCGAAGTTGCTCATATCCCCAATCGCCCACAATGTAATCATAACGAGCTAAAACTTCGCTGTAGCGCTCGCCTATTTTTTCAAGTACAAAACCTTCACGATAGTTCGCTACAAGTTTGTACTGACGGTTTCCTATCATAAAGTCTGTCTCGCTTAAAACGACAACAGCCTCACCTTTTTTGGATTCTTTTACGACCGGTTCTTCGACAATTTCTTCTAAAACGGCCGTCAATTCCTCGGTTAAGTTTTTTTGTTTTCCGCTCATTTTTTCACCACCTTGTTTTATTATACCCTGTTTTTTGTTCCTTGAATAGCCGATAACCGATGGAAAGTCTACTCATCAAAGACGACGGGATACTGTTGCGTCAAATGCGCACCCAAAACCGTCCGGATAAAATCAGGAAATAAAAATTCAATTTCCCCTGCAATTTCAATTGTTGGAAAAAAAGGAATAAAGGACCAATGATCAACCGTCGTAAATGTATACAAAGCTGTCGGAAGGACCTCGCTTCCTTGCCAAGTCACACAATCATTCGTTTGGTCATAATGAAAACCTGTGTAAACAATCTCGCCAAAACGTTTCCCACGAAAGCCCATCCCAACAATCGGAAAACGGTGTAAAAACGCGCGATTTTTTTCGATTTCTTTTACTAGACGGATAAAATCACGGCCTTGTAAAGTAACCCGAATCAAGTGCATCGGATGCGGTAAAATCTGATGTAAATCTTCTTGATTCACAGGCCCTTTCGATAAAGGGCCTAAAAAGAGACCGGTATTTAGCATCGCAACGGCTGTCTGCCCACGATTTTTAAGCGCCGTTAATGTTTCACTCACCAAATCATTTTGTCCCGGTTGATGGATGGGAAGTGAACGCGGGAGCTGGCCGACAATGAACTGTTGTAGTTGTTTTTGACCCGCCTGTAAATACCCTTCAATTTCTTGCACATCTTCTGGTAAAGCAAGCATTTCATCTGTTGGAAAGGTCCGAGCTTGTTTGCGAACGATTTGTTTGGCTTGATTGATTTCCAACTCAACTTCCCCTACATATAGTCCAAAGCGACCGGCTGCAGCTAACAAGGTCTCGTTCACAAGCTCCCCTTTTTCAAATAGATGATGTGTATGAGAACCTAAAATGACGTCAATCGCTGGGATTTCTTTTGCAATTTGAATATCTTCTTCGACACCTAGATGACTCAAGAGAACGAGGACATCAACCTCTTTTTTCAAACGGACAGCTAACTGCGGTAGCACTTCTTGCCAAGCACGAATATCCCAGCCGTTTGGTTGATAGGTTAAAGGAAAATAAGCGGTCAAACCAATGAAGCCTACCTTGGTTCCTTTTGCAGTCGTTTGAATATGATAAGGTTTAGCCCAATGAGGAAGAGCCAAAGTACGGTTGTCAAACAAATTGGCTAAGAGCACTTGAAAATTCGCCTCCTCATACAAACAATCCAACTCCGCTTTACTATTTCCTGTTCCTTCATTATTACCAATTGTTGCGTAATCATACTGCACCTGATTCATTAAGCCAACATTGGCCTTTCCTTGAGTTGCTTCAGTGAGCGGATGCCAGCGATCTGAAAAATCACCTAGATCGACGGTCATCACTGCTTCATCCGCTGTTGGTCGCTGCCGTTCTTGAATAAACCGCCGAATCTTTGGCCATTTTTCCAAGTGGGAATGCAAATCATTCGTGTGAATGATGCGAATTTGTTCCATTTCCTTCACCACTTTCTTTTCTTCCATCCATTATACTGTGAAAAATCGTTTGAGAACATAAAAAAAACCTAAGCTTTCTCAACTTAGGTTTTGGATATCGTTATTTATAAAAGGGTTTCCCCATTTTTCATTTTGTCATCCAGTCGCGATGAATCAAAACAATCAGACACATGAGAACCGCTGCTTAGTGCTGCTTCCTTCCAGATCTGACACGCTTCACAACGTTCTCATTGTCCTAGCCTTGCGGCAAAATATAGTATAACCCATTCTCGCTCGAAAGGCTAGTCTTTTTTGTTATTTTCTCTCTTTTTTTCTTTTTCTGCTTTCTTTCGTTGACGTAATGCTCGAAAAAAATCTGAGAGGAGTTGGCTGCATTCTTGTTGCAAGATTTGTGATTCTAAATAACACCAATGATTAAAGCGTTGATCTTCTAAAAGGTTCAATAAACTTCCGGCCGTCCCCCCTTTTGGATCATAAGCACCAAAATAAACTTCTTCGATTCGAGAGAGTAAAATGGCTCCGCTACACATTGGACAAGGCTCCAGTGTGACAAATAATTGGGCCTCTTCTAAGCGAAAATTCGTTAAATGAGCACACGCTTCTTGAATAGCCATCATTTCCGCATGGGCGGTTGCGTTTTGTGTCGTTTCTCTTAAATTATGTCCACGACCAATAATCTCCTTGTTTCGGACAACGACTGCACCGATTGGCACTTCAGCTTGTCCTTTCGCTTTTTCTGCCTCACGAATCGCCGCTCGCATAAAAAATTCTTTCTCTTCTTGTGTTAACGTACTTTTTTTCTCCACTCTTTCACCTCAAAAAAATTAATCAAAAAAAATAAGGCAAGTCGTCTACAGGACTCTTCACCTTATTTTACACGAATTAAAAGATTGAATCGACAATTTCAGATAATTTGTCTTTCGTATGACCGGTTGCTGCCTTTACATTTTCACCGTAATGTGCAACGCGCTCACACCCTTTTCCAATTTTTTCACCTGTTCGAATGAGACTTGCAATTTCTTCATCATTTAAGTTATCAATGACATTTAGTAGCTTCTCATTCCCTTTGAACTTTACTTTAACAAAGTTTTTTACTTTCTTACGATTGGAAAGTTGTACGACTTTCTTAACAATTTTCTCAGAGACAATCACGGTTGTTGCGATACTCGCAACAGCTGCAATGCCTAATCCAACGGTTACTTTTGTTGATGTTTTCATTTCGTCTCAGCTCCTTCGCTCATTTGTTTCTATCATACCACGATTTTCAAAATATAAGAATTAAAATCCATGACGGAAATAACGACAGAACGCCTCTTTAACTGCAAACAAATTTTACTTCCTTTTATTTTGTTTTGATTAATTGCGATTGTTACCGCGGTTTCCAAATAAAAGGACTAAACGTAGTAACTGAAGCAAGGTCGCAATCGCTGCTGCCACATAAGTTAAAGCAGCTGCAAATAAAACGCGACGGGCCATCGGAACTTCTTCTTCCGTCAGCAAGCCCCCTTCGCTCAATATTTTTAACGCTCTTCTTGAAGCATCAAACTCAACTGGTAAGGTCACTAATTGGAACAAAAAGGCCATCGAAAAAGCGAGCAGGCCTAAATTAATGATAAAATTCCCACTATTCCCACTAATCAAAAGACCGATCAAAATCAGTGGCATCGATAAGGTTGAGCCTAGATTCGCTACTGGAACGATCGCTGCTCGCAATTTTAAGGGCCCGTAACCAACCGCATCTTGAACAGCATGTCCACATTCATGCGCAGCCACACCAATCGCCGCTACCGAGGTCGCTTGAGCCGTTGCTTGTGATAAACTCAAAATTTTCGTACGCGCATTATAATTATCCGTGAGATTTCCAGCAATCCCTTGAACCCCTACATTATGAATTCCTTCTTTTTCTAAAATATACTGCGCGGCTTGCGTGCCAGACACTTGATTGCGACTTCGTACTTGATCGAACTTATGAAAGGTACTTTTCACGTAAGCAGAAGCAGCCATCGAAAGAACCATACCGATAATGACTAAAATAAACGTCGAATCAAAAAACAAACCATAACCGTACATCATTGTCAGATCTCCCTTCTCTTTCTTCTATCACAATCATTATAATGGAATTTTATGAAAAAAGAATGAAGTTTTCAATAAAAGAAGACGAAACGCCTATTGAAACGATGTCGGGACTCGTTCATTTTGGATTAATTGTTGATAGGTTTGTCTCTGAACAATCACTTCCGCTTTGCCGTCGTTCACTAACACAACTGCTGGAATGCACAATTTATTATAATTGCTGGCCATTGAATAACCATAAGCACCCGTTGAAAAAGTCGCAAAAAGATCACCTGTTTCTACTTTTGGTAAGGCTAAATCTTTGATTAAAATATCCGTACTTTCGCAAGCCTTACCGGCAATCGTCACGACTTCTTCTTCAGGTTCTGCCGCCTTGTTAGCGAGCATTCCTGTATATTTCGCTTCATACAATCCTGGACGAATATTATCCGTCATCCCACCGTCAATCGCCACATATTTACGAACTCCCGGCACTTCTTTAATACTCCCAATTTGATGTAAAGTAATCCCTGCTTCTGCAACAATACTCCGCCCAGGTTCAATCACAATCGTTGGACGCGTTAGCTGATGCTTTTCACAAAAACTGTCGGTTAATGCCATTAAAGGGTCTAAAAAATACTGATACGGTTGGCGCGTATCTTCTGGCAAATAGCGCACACCAAAGCCTCCACCGTAGTTTAATTCTTTCAATTCATAGTCAAAAACTTCTTTGATTTTTAAAACCAAATGTAAGGCTGTTTCAGCGGCTAACAAGTGCGTGTCATTCGTAGCTAACTGGCTACCAATATGAAAATGCAACCCGTAAAACTCAATTTCCGGTGCTTCAATCGCTTGATTGATTAACGAAAAGAGTATTTCTTCCTCCAAAGGAATCCCAAATTTGGAATCTTTTTGTCCGGTCGATATAAAATCATGCGTTGCAACTTCCACTTCTGGCGTGATTCGAAAAAGAATGTTTGCTTTTGTCTGTTTCTCCTGACACAAAGCGATTAACCATTGTAATTCTTGCAAACTATCCACAATGATTCGGCCAACACCATATTCAAGAGCCATGCGCAGCTCATCCAGTGATTTGTTATTTCCATTGAACTCAATTTTTTCAGCAGGATAATCCGCTGCTATTGCCGTATACAATTCACCTCCACTGACAACATCCAAACATAGACCCTCTCTTTCAACGATTTTTAACATCGCTAGCGTATTAAAAGCTTTGGATGCATAGGCCACTCGAACATTTTCGTACTTTTGTATAAAATCGGTTTGCAGCGCTTGACACTCTGCAACGATCGCTGTTTCTGAAACAACATATAAAGGTGTCCCGTAATTTTTTGCCAAGGCAACAGTATCACAACCGTCCCAGTATAGATGGTTATTTTTAATAGTTTTCATTCTTTTTTACTCCTATTCTTTTTGAACAATCCTTTGTAAAACGAATTCGATAAAACCGGTTCGCCTCTTCTTAACATCGAAGTTCATTATTTTTTCATTTATTTGTCAGAATCCTCTTGAATTATTCTAATATTATCGTTATCATTTTAATAATCTATGCTATATTTCTATATTTATCAAGTATTTTACAATATTTTCTAAAAGAAGCATTTTTTGACTATTTGAAGGGACGTGTTCACTGTGACAATTTTTAAAGGTTCTGGAGTCGCTTTAATTACTCCAATGAAACAAGATGGTTCAGTTGATTTCGAGCAATTAAAAGCGTTAGCCGAATGGCATGTACAAGAAGGTAGCGATGCAATCATTGCATGCGGCACCACAGGAGAAGCTTCAACGCTAATAGATGAGGAGCATCTAGCTGTCATTGAGACCGTCGTGAAGCAAGTGAACGGCCGTATTCCTGTCATTGCAGGAACGGGTTCCAATGATACCCAACATGGGGTGCATCTTTCTGTTGAAGCAGAAAAACGAGGTGTTGATGGCCTACTGGTTGTCACTCCTTATTATAATAAAGCGACGAAGAAAAGCTTAGTTGCGCACTATGAAGCGATTTGTTCCAAAGTTTCGTTACCAGTTATTTTATATTCTGTTGCTTCACGAACGGCCCTTAACTTAACCCCCGACATGGTGGCTGAATTAAAGAAAATCCCCAATATTAAAGGAATCAAAGAAGCCAGTGGCGACATTTCGCAAATTGTCGCGATTGCTGGTCTCGTGGATGAAGACTTCGCTTTGTATTCTGGCAATGACGATCAAGTCTTACCTATGCTTTCTGTGGGTGGAAGCGGCGTGATTTCAACTATTGGAAATATCGCACCCAAACAAACCTCGCAAATGATCCATGATTATTTTGATGGAAAATTTGAAAAAGCCAAAGAAGCACAATTAGCACAATTACCGCTCATTCATGCGATTTTTTCCGAAGTGAATCCCGTGCCGGTAAAAACAGCAGTTGGCTTACTAAAAAACCTTGAAACCAATTATCGTTTACCTCTTGGTCAACCCGAGGAAGAAACAATTGCCTTATTAAGAAAAGAAATGGCCGCTTACGGTTTATTATCGGAGGAAGCGTGATGAAAAAAGTTTTATTGATTGGTTGCAATGGACAAATGGGACTTGTCGTTCAACAAGCCATTTTGCAACACCCAAAAGTCGAACTCATCGCAGGAATCGATCGTAATCCTGGAGAACAGACTTCTTTTCCAATTTACAAAACATTACATGAAGTAAAAGAAGAAATCGACCTCGTGATTGATTTTTCCCATCACTCCATGACGAAAAATGTGTTAGATTTCTGCTTAAGTAAACAACTACCCGTAGTTATTGCGACGACAGGACTTTCAGAAGAACTCACTGCAACAATTCAAAAAGCAGCGGAACAAATCCCTGTCTTCTATTCGGCAAATATGTCTTTAGGCGTCAACGCACTCATCCGTGCATTGCAAAGTGTGGCACCAATTCTAGAAGAAGATTTTCAAATCGAAATGATTGAAAAACACCACCGCTATAAAAAAGATGCGCCTAGTGGGACAGCTTTGTTATTAGCAGATTCAATCAATGACGTCTTACATACAAAAAAAGAGTACATTCACGGACGTACTGGCAATGAAAACGAAAATAACATCAATGAGATTGGCATCCACGCGGTACGTGGTGGATCGATCCCGGGAGAGCATACCGTCATCTTTGCTGGTGAGGACGAATTACTTGAATTTAAACACACGGCTTTATCTCGCGGTATTTTTGCGAACGGTGCCTTAAAAGCAGGGTTATTTTTAGTCGAACAACCCAAAGGCTTTTATAGTATGAATGATTTACTACAAAATACTTAAATAACAAAAGGACTGTGACTTAAGATGTCGCAGTCCTTTTCGTTTAAAGTTGTTCACTGACTAGATTTTTCAATCGTTCCTCTCCTGATTAAACAGATGGCTTATAAGATATTGCCTTACCTGTTTGAGCCGAAGCATACGCACACTCTATGATTCGAGTAACTTGTTTGGCCATGGCAAAATCAAGATTGGGTATTTGCATGTCCGATGAAGCCGTCACTAAATCGATAAAGCGTTCAATCGGATAAGGACACGGCCTTTTTATTTCTGCTAAAGGAACCGAGCGTTTCTTCTCGTATCCCGGTATCACGTTACTCTGCAGTAAAACAATCGGCTCTTCATGTTCGTTGCCAATGACTTGTATCAAACCTTGTGTACCAACCAATTCCAAATAGTTGTCTAAAGAGGTACCAATCATCGACGTTTGCGCCGTCGCTATCACCCCTGATTCGAATTCAATGACCGTACTGGACTGCTCATCGACGCCACTAGCAAATTTCTCATTCATTAAACAGGTAATTTGCTTAGGTTTTCCGCAAAAAAAGGGCAATAAGGTAAAGCCATGACAACCTAAATCAAGTGTTGCACCACCTCCTGCTTGTGCCTTATCAAACCAGTAAGCTGGCAGGTGTTGATGGGTCACTGCACCGTGCGAGCGACGAAAATAGGCAGAAGTCACTTCTCCTATTGCCCCATCTTTGATTCGCTTCTCGATATTTTGATAAATCGGGTGAGACAATGATTCTAGCGACAGGACAAATTTGACTTGGTTCTCATAGACTGCAGCTTCGATTTCTAAACAATCTTCTAAGCTTAATGCCAAAGGCTTTTCACAAAAAATGTGTTTTTTATGACGCGCAGCTAACAAGAGTAGCTCTTTATGCATCATCGTTGGTGCTTCGATTACCACTGCTTCAACGAGAGGATCGCTTAGAATTTTTTGATAGTCGGCTTCAAATTTCCCACCATATTTTTTTGCAGCAAGTTCCCCACGTTTTCTCTCAAAGTCCCAAACGTAGTAACACTCGGCTCCTTTAGCTCGAGCTTTTTCCATATATTTTTCTGTATGTACGTGCCAAGCGGTAACTAGAGCAAATCGCATTTCTCTACATCTCCTTCTATTACAACAGTTATTTAAAGCTGTTTTTTCTTTTATTTTAGCCGATCATTGACACAAGAATCAATTCTTTCACGAACTTCTTTTCCCGACGTTCCCTTCATTTGCTGATTTTATCTTTTTTTTCACAAAATATTAGACATTTTTCTTTTTTCTGTGTAGAATACAGTCTATAAAGAAAGTTTTTCTTTAGCAAGTCTCTCGTTCCATTCTACTTTGTGAGCGAAACAAAAGACAAGAAAAAAAGAAATGTGGGGGATTCACATGAAAAAGATCAAAATTGCAACACTTGCAACAACTGTATTATTAACAGGTGGGATTTTAGCGGCATGCAGCCCAGACAAAGCACCTGAAAGTAGCACTTCAACACCAGAGTCTTCAGTAGCAAGCTCAACAGAAGAAGATGTTGTCACTTCTGCTTCAATTAGCGACAAACCGGAAGTAATCGCAAATGCTTTATCAGCAGATGGCACTTGGATTGCAGCAGCAACTGGCGATATTACTTTTGATAAAGATTTAGTTGTTGATGGCGAATTCCATGATAAAGACGATGCTTCTGCAGCGATTTACCGTAAATTAGCTTTACACACACAAGACGATAAATTCAATATCTTAGAAAACTTCACTTTAACTGCTCCTAAAGTTGTGGTTAATTCTGAAAACTTTACTGTTTTCTACGGAACAATTAAAGGCGATATCGAAGTGAACGCAAATGGTTTTGCCTTAATTGGTACAAAAGTTGAAGGAAACATCACTTTCACAAAAGAAGAATACAAAGAATCTGCAGACTTAGACAAAGATGGGAAAGGTGCAAGCGTGACGGGCGAAGTCACCGTTGCAGAATAACCCATGATTAAAAGGCGACTCCATTTCAGTTGGAATCGCCTTTTTTGCTTACTTGAACCAAGGCTCATTGAAATGCAAGGTCTTGCCATCTTTAGCAATCATTGCTTCCACTCCATATGGCAGTATCATTCGTGGGTAGGCATGACCAAAGTTTAAATTGTATAAGATAGGGAATTTTGGATCATCGATGACTTCGACTAGAATTTCTTGGTAGGCTTTCGTATAGACTTCATCTTGAGGTTTTCCTACCAGTAATCCGGCAGCCTTGTCAAACACTTGGTGTTCTTTGAGTTTCAATAACATCTTACGAAACAACTCTGGTTTAGGCTTTTCTTCTGATGTTTCTAAAAAGACAATTTTTCCTTCCCATTCGGTAGGGTTCGGAAACAGTTGGTACTTTTCACAAAGTGCCACTTCTTCCGGGTAGCGTTCTCCAGCCAACACATCATAGAGGCTTTCTAAACAACCGCCTAGAAAAGGGCCTGTGACTTCCTTTGCTCCTTGTAACCAAACATGTCCCGTCAATTCTTCATGCGCGACCCTTGGTTGCCCAATGGCTGCTGCTGAGAAGTCCTGACGTTCTTTATACCAAACGGGACTAGCAATTACCGGTGCTTGCGTGTTCGCACCTAAATAACGAAATACTTGTTCTTTTGTATAAGGAAGCATTGTTGGACCAATATCAGCAAAATCTGTCAAAAAGGCGGGGCCGTAAAAACTCGTCATGCCTAAACGATAAAACATCAAATGATTGATAGTTGTATCCGAATATCCCGTAAATAACTTGGGATTTTCCTTTACTGCAGCTACAAATTCAGGATCATCCAGTAAGTATGGCAACGTACGAAAGGTATCATCCCCACCAATGCCACAAATAATTCCTTTGATTTCAGGATTTAAAAAGGCGGATTTTAAATCAGCTGCTCGTTTTTCCGGATGGTTTTTCACGTATGCCATTCCTTTTAAAGCGTGGGGCATGAAAACAGGTTTTAACCCCATTTCTTCTAAACGCCGACTCCCTATCTCGACATTATGTTGGCAAAAATCTTCTCCTAGCGTCCCACTAGATAAACTCACAATTGCAACTTTATCCCCTCTTTGTAATACGGGTGCTTTTCGCATAATCTCACTCCCTCTTAACATAGAATTAGCATTGATTATACCGATTTTTTTCAAGGAGACAAGTATTTTTATCTTTTCCCCATTAAGTACCCTTGTCTTGGTGTCACTTTGAAGGCTTCTGCTAACTGCCATAGTTGCTCATCTGTAATCGTTTGTAAAATCGGTCCTTGAGCCCTGACACACGTATAAACTTCTGCGGCTTTTTCTGCCGTCTCAATCAAACCAAACACCTCATCCATCGTTTGTCCTGCACCATAAACGCCGTGGTGTGGCCAAAGTACCAAGCGTGTTTCTTTCATCTTCTGTGCCGTTGCTTCTCCAATTTCCGTTGTCCCTGGCACCATCCAGGGAATCAGCGAGACGCCTTCTGGAAAAACAACTAAGCATTCCGTACACATCTGCCACAAGGTGCGAGTGAGTGCCCGTTCTTCTAGAGAATGAGTAAAAGTCATCGCCAGCAAATGGGTTGCATGGTTATGCATAATAATCCGATGTTCTTGGTCAACGCCTAAACGAGCGATATGACTCAATAAATGACTTGGTAACTCACTTGTTGGTACGGAATCTTTTTCAAATCCCCAAAGCAATTCGACTGCCTTTCCTGACCGACCAATCCGAATAATCCCTAAACACTCTGTTGGATGTCCTTGAACGTTTTTAAAATACTTACCTGAACCCGTCACTAAAAAGAGACGTCCTGCCAAAGCCGAACCGTCGATGGCTAAAGGGAAGGTTCGGATAATTTTTGTGAGGTCTAGATAAGGCCGCACTTCTTCTTCTGTAAGTAGGTAGGAAATATTCCCCCCATTTCTTTCATCCCACCCTAAACGATATAAGTTGGTGGTTGTTTCAATCATTTCTTGGATAAATGGTGCTTGTAACATTTCCATTTTAAATGCCTTCTTTCATCTAAAAGAGTGCTACTAATTTGATTAGTAACACTCTTCACAAGTTTTATTGGTGTGCTTTACATTAAACTTTGGTATAACTCAATGATTGCTTCAATCGTTGTCTCACGAGGATTTCCTGGAGTACAGACATCATTGAAGGCATCTTGCGCAATTTTTGGTAAGTCTTCTACTTTCACACCTAACTCTGAAATCGTCTTTGGAATGCCAACGGCTGCACTTAGATCATCAATTGCTTGACACGCGGCATCCCTTGCTTCTTCGATAGTCATTTCATCGACACCTGTAATGTTTAAAACACGAGCGATGTCCCTATATTTTTCACCAGTGAAAGCTTTATTGTATTTCATAATCGTTGGTAATAATGAAGCGCAAGCAACACCATGCGGAATGTTATACCAAGCACTTAGTGGGTGCGCCATGCCGTGAACCAATCCTAAACCAACGTTTGAAAAACCCATGCCTGCGATATATTGTCCCAGTGCCATCTCTTCTCTGGCTGTTTGATCCCCATTGACAGATGCTTCCAATGAACGCCCAATAATTTCAATCGCTTTGATATGCAACATATCACTCATTTCCCAAGCACCTTTTGTAATGAATCCTTCAATCGCATGCGTCATCGCATCCATTCCTGTAGAAGCTGCTAAGCCTTTTGGCATCCCCATCATCATTTCACTGTCAATAAATGCCACTAACGGAATATCGTGAGGATCTACACAAACGAACTTACGCTGATTGACTTCATCCGTAATAACATAATTGATGGTTACTTCTGCTGCCGTTCCTGAAGTTGTTGGGACAGCTAAGATAGGTAAACAAGGATTCTTCGTGTCCGCCACCCCTTCTAAACTAATGACATCGCTAAATTCAGGATTCGTCATAATAATTCCAATTGCTTTAGCTGTGTCAATTGGTGATCCCCCACCGATTGCAATCATACAATCTGCTCCGGATGCTTTCACCGCTTCCACACCATCCGTCACATTTTTAATCGTTGGATTTGGAACAATCCCATCATAAATTTCATAAGCAATCCCTGCTTGATCGAGTAAATCTGTTACTTTGGTTGCAACTTTGAAGTCCATTAAATCTTTGTCCGTGACAACAATCGCTTTTTTGTAGCCTCTTGCTTGGAATTCAGTTGGGATATGATTAATTGCGCCTTTTCCAAAATAAGAAGTTTCATTTAAAATCATCCGGTTTACTGTCATGTTCTTACTTTCCTTCTTTCATTTTTTTATTTTAAACCAAGTAGGAGCGTTAACACTCCTACTTGGTTCATTGATTTATTTGTATAATGGTCCGAAATGTTCACAAGCTTTGAAATCGGCCCCTTCTAAATCTTTCGTACCAAAACCACTAAATGCATGTGGACGGAAGATGCGTTCGCGTGGGATATTGTGCAGGGCAACCGGAATACGTAACATACTTGCTAATGTAATAATATCCGCTCCCACGTGTCCATGAACCGTTGCACAGTGATTGGATCCCCAATAATTCATGACATCATAAACCGTTTCAAATCCTTCTTCCCCTAGGTTTGGTGCAAACCAAGTTGTCGGCCACGTTTTGTCGGTTCTTTCATCTAGTATTGCATGCATCTCGTCATCCAAGACAACGGTATGACCTTCCGCGATTTGTAAAGTTGGTCCCACACCTTCTACCATGTTTAAACGAATCACCGTCACAGGCATTTCTGCTGCTGTCTTAAAGTGTGAGGAGTAACCGCCACCACGGAAATACTCATAGTTTGCACGGCACCAATCCGTCGCTTCCAAGCACGCTTCCACGTCTTCTTCAGTCATGTTCCAAAACTCTTTCATTGTACCATTGCCCTTTTCGTCTTTGGCTGCGGCACTGCCATCCAGTGCAGATGCACCAGAGTTAATTAAGTGTAAAATCCCATTTTCTGCTTTCCCCGTTAATTTTTTCCCTGTCACACGTTCAACCGCTTCTGGGCTCCAATACGTACGAACATCTGAAAAAATCGGTGCCTTGTTTGTTACAAGGGTACCAAATAACATGGAAACCGCATTCAAGGTATCATTTTCCGTTGCAAAAGCCGTCACAGGACGTGGCCCATTCCAGTCAAAAGTCGAGGCCATCACTGCTTCGGTAAAATCTCCGTTTGGTAGCCAGTCAGTCCATTGACGTTGACCTTGGAAACCACCTGCAATGGCGTTGCGCCCACGCGCTTCTTCTTTCCAACCAATTTCTGCTAACTTTTCATTTCCAAATAAGATATCACGGATAATTACTGCTTGTTTCGCAATAAAATCCCAATCTTCATCTGCTGGTACGACTTTCGATTTCGTAATGACTTCCGGATATTCTTTGCCAATGTTGATGTCGATACCTTCTTGGCATTTTTCTTGAATCCAAGCATAAGCTTTTTTATATTCTGCTTCATCGTAAATACCTAACGTCATTCGGCGCAAAATCTCAGTCATGTCAACAAACTCGACAGGCATTCCTAAGTACTTGCCAAAGAAATGATCGTCAACTTGCGAGCCGGCAATCCCCATACAAGAAGCCCCAATATTAACGTAAGACTTCCCTTTCATTTGGCCAACTGCAAAAGCACCTCGAGCAAAAGATAGGATTTTTTCTGCGACATCTGTTGGAATGGTATTGTCATCTAAATCTTGGACATCTTGACCATAAATTTTAAAGGCTGGCATCCCCTTTTGAGCGTAACCTGCCATCGCTGCCGCTAAATAAACCGCGCCAGGACGCTCAGTTCCATTAAATCCCCAAATGGCTTTTATTGTATTGGGTTCTAAGTCCATGGTCTCTGTTCCATAACACCAACTTGGCGTTACTGAAAGTGTCGCGATGACATTTTCACGGCTGAATTGTTCCGCAACAATCCCTGCATCGCCACGCCCCCCAATGGTGCGCTCACCGACGACACACTGAACAGGTGTCCCATCGGCATAGTGTAAGGTACTTTCAATTAATTCTTTGGCTGCATGTGCCATCGCCATTGTTTTTTCTTCTAAAGATTCACGTACGCCACCTTGACGTCCATCGATTGTTGGTCGAATTCCAATTTTCGGATAATTTTTCACGATTCATTACTCCTTCATTCTTTTGATTTTTTTCGATTCACTATTTTTTGATAACGAGAAAATTGCCGTTCCCACTCCCCATTATTCGCTGTTGGGTAGTAATACGTCACTTCTGCAATTTCCTTCACCCACTCACGGACTTCCTTTACATCTTTAAATGCTTGATGAGCCATTAATTGGACCGCAATGTTACCGATTGCAGTCGCTTCAACTGGCCCTGCACAAACACGAAGATTCGCAGCATCTGCAACCATTTGACATAATATGGCCGCTTGAGAACCCCCACCGACAATGTTCACTGTGTCAAACTCGGCGCCGACTGCATCAATAATTTCTAGAAACGTGTATTTGTACTTCATTGCTAAGCTCTCATAAACACAACGAGCAATTTCACCATCCGTTTTCGGTACGGTTTGTTGCGTAGCCTCGGCATATGCTTGAATCCGGCCGATCATATCACCTGGTGCGATAAAGACTTCATCATCCGTATCAAGCAAGCAACGAAAAGCAGCCGCTTCATTCGCTAAATCGGCAAGCTCACCAAAAGTATAGCTTCTTCCAAGTGCTTCAAAGTTCCTTTTCACTTCTTGAATGATCCACAAACCTGTGCAGTTTTTCAGAAAACGCGTTGTTCGATTGATTCCGCTTTCATTCGTTAGGTTGTAATGAAACGCTTTGTCGTGAATCATTGGATCTGGTAACTCGGTGCCCACAAGCGACCAAGTCCCACAAGAAACAAACAGAAACCGTTGATTGCTCGGTACACTCACAACGGCACTCGCCGTGTCGTGTTCACAAATATTAATCACTTCAATGGGCGAAAAGTCAAAGGACGATTTGGTTTTCCCTAATGAATGCCCTTCATCAACAAGTGGCGGGAAAATATTTTTGGCTAGATCAAAGGCTGCTAATAAGTCCGCATCCCACTGATTGGTACGAGGGTTGACCAATTGACTCGTCGAAGCGATACTTCTTTCCGCCACCTTTTTCCCGGTTAAAAGATAATTGATTAAATCGGGCATAAATAAAAACTGATCGATTTGATTGAATAAGCCCGGATCATTCATTTGTGTTGCCAATAGTTGAAATAAGGTATTGATTTCAATTAGTTGATTCCCTGTCTTTTTGTAAATTTCAGCAATTGGCAATCGCGTATTCGCTTGTTCAATCATCCCTTTCGTTTGTGGGTCGCGATAATTCCTTGGTCTTTTTAGAAGTTGACCCGCTTGATCTAAAAATCCGATGTCAACGCCCCAAGTGTCGACGCCTAAACTATCAATTGAATATTTTTTTGTTGCCTTTTGGATGCCTTGAATGACTTGTTGAAACAAATAATCAATGTCCCAATACAAGCCGCCATCTTCTTCCACTGGATAATTAGGGAAGCGATGGACTTCTTCTAACTCAAGTTGACCGTCAAGGTATTTTCCAACAATCGCTCGACCAGAAGAAGCACCAAAATCAAAGGCTAAAACATTTTTTTGCATCGCCTGATTCCCTTTCTCTCTTGTTTAACTATATTTTTTATACCCTGGATGTTTCCCAGTGACGCCATAGTTTTTACGCATCTCAAACAAGGTTTCTAATTTATCACGTGGAATTTCCTCTTCTTGTTTTCCACCTAGCAGCATTCGTGCATAGAACGTTGTTTTAGCAACTAATTCCAATGTTTCCATTCGATAGTAAGCCGTAATAATATCTGAGCCTACTGCTAACGCTCCGTGATTTTCCAAGAGCAAAACATCGTGTTCGTCTAAATATGGCGCGATTGCTTCAGGCACTTCGTTGGTTGAAGGCGTCCCGTATGGTGTGATTGGCACAGAACCGACAACAATCGCATTTTCAATTAAAGAGTAGCTATCCAACGGAATATGTGCCAAAGCAAAACCTGTCGCAACCGGTGGATGGGCATGGACAACGGATCCAACATCTGGTCGCTCTTTGTAAACACGTAAGTGCATTTTAATCTCGCTAGATGGACGATAATCCCCTTCCGCTTCAATGATGTTTGCGTCTTTGTCAATTTTGATTAATTTCTCAGGTGTAATAAAACTTTTACTTACCCCAGTTGGCGTACATAAAAAAGTATTCTCATCTAATTTCACTGAAACGTTCCCATCGTTGGCTGCTACCCAACCGAGTTGCCACATCTTATTACAAACATCGCAAATTTGTTCTCGAATTAATTGTTCATTCATCGCTGATTCCTCCATTTTGCTTTTGTCTAACTGTCTATATTATACCTAGTATTTGACGCAGATGAAGACTTGAACAGTCATTTAGAAAACGCTCTTTTTTTCATCCTTTTTTTGTTCAAAGACGTTCATTTTCGTTCAGCCTATGATACAATATCGCTGGAGGGATGGCTTTATGGATATACGTGAAAAAGAGATTTTAGAGCTTTTAGGCAAGAAAAAATTTGTACGTAATGCGGAACTTAGCCAGCAATTACATTGTAGTACTTCTTCTATTCGTCGGGCACTGGTTTCTTTAGAAAACCAAAATTTAATCTTGCGTGTACGAGGTGGAGCGATGTTGACTCAGGCCTCAAATGTGGAGTTTTCTCATTCCTATCGCGAAGGGACAAACCTTACTAATAAAAAAAGAATCGTGGACCTAGCAGCAGACTTTATTGGTCCCGGAATGTGTATTTTTCTTGATTCCAGCAGTACGGTCCAACAAATGATTGATGTTATTATGACGATTCCCAATCTTGTGGTCATTACAAATAGCTTGAAAACGGCGACCTTACTCAGTGAAACAAATAATGAATCCTTAAAAATTTTTATTACCGGTGGCGAAATTAAAATGAATTCAAAATCGGTTTTTCCTTCAAGACAAGATCCTGTTTTCGAGTCGTTTCGCTTTGATCTTGCCTTCTTTTCTTGTCGTGGAATCGATGAAGAAGGGGTTTATGAAGCGAGTTTTAGCCAAGCTAACTTAAAAAAAGAAATGATGCAACGAGCCAAACAAAAAGTTTTACTCGTTGATGATTCAAAATTTGATTCGACCCATTTCTTTAAAATTAGTAACTTTATTGACTACGATGCGATTATTACCAATCAAGCACCCGCAGAGCATTATTTGACTTTGTTTGAAGAAAAGAACCTTGAAATTTTGTATCCAAATAACTGACTAAAAAAACATTCAAATTCGTCCAGCGTAAAAAACGACCGCTTTCGTGGACAGATTCGAATGTTTTTTCATGCGCCAATTGCACCTTATTTGCAGCACCTTAATTTCGAATCAAGGTGTTTTTAAACGTGTATTTATCTGCTCGGTAGTAAGAGCAATCGTATAATATCGGAGCGGCGTCTTTCGTATAAGTTAAGGAGTTTACCTGTAACAAAGGGCTCCCAATTGGCACTTCTAGGAGTTTGGCTAATTCTTTCGTCACTAAGATTGCCTCGATTTCTTGATGCGAATAAGCAATCGCTACTTTTTCTTCCAAAAGTTGAAACAGTGACTGCTCAAAATCACTTTGCGTGAAACCTGCGACGTGAACGGCAGGCAAGTACAATTTTTCCACCGTCATCGGCGTCTGATCATATAGGCGCCGACGAATTAACTCTTTGACTTGATCGTCCTTTGTTAAATGCAAAGCATCTAAAATGTTTTGGGGGACCTTTTTCAAGGTTTTAAACGAAATCACTTCGGTGTGACTGGTCTTTCCATATTCTTTTGCAGCTTCGGTAAACCCTTGCAATCCAGAACGACCGCTCTGTATTTTTTGCGGAGACATGACATAGCTGCCTTTGCCTTTTAGCTTATACAAAATATTTTTTTGAATCAATTCATCAATCGCCTTACGGATGGTTAACCGACTGACGGCAAACTCTTTGGCTAAATCATATTCTGAAGGTAGTTTTTGCGAACTCACATAAACACCTTCTTTAACCCGATCTTCAATGGCTTTGGCCACCGCTTCAAACTTCACCTTGGTCGAATGTCTTTCACTCGTCACTATCCTTCACCTCGCTTTTCATTATACCATTAACAAAACAGACTGGAACGGTCTTTTGTCCAGTCTGTCTTTTTTATTTTCCTTCAGCTGTTAGGGCAGCACCAATTAAGTTGGCGTCATTGCCAAATTTTGCAATACGAAGTTTGGGTAAAATCGGACAACGCTGCCCGTAATTCATAATCACCGCCAACTTTCGATAAATTTGATCGAGCAAATCAGCTTTTTTGGTAATGCCACCCCCTAAAACAATATACTCTGGATCAATCGTGTATTGCATATTATAAATGCCTAGAGCCAAATAATGATACAATTCTTCAGTTGCTGCGAGGGCATCGACCTCTCCTTGTTCCGCTAAGGCAAAAACTTCTTCACCTGTATAATCTTTGCCTTTTAATTTCGAATACTTTCGCGCCATATGAACGGCAGAGCCTAGTTCACTTAATTCCCGACGGCCGTCAACCAACATCATCCCAAATTCGCCACCGTAGGAATGTTCCCCTGGTTGAATTTTTCCATTCGAAATAATCGTTCCACCCACACCGGTTCCAATGACCATAAACAACGCGTTTTGGACATCGCCGGCAATACCTAAATGCACCTCTGCCTTGCAGGCACTATTGGCATCATTTTCAAAGTAAACCGGACGTTGGTACTTCTCTTTAAAGTAGGGTAGGAAATCAAAGTCATGAATGTAGCGTAAAGAACTCACCCCATCCACCCGACCTGTTTCCTGATTCGGTATGCCTGGTACACTAAAAGCAATCGCTTCAATCGGATACTTTTCTAGATAGTAAGTAATCATCTGATCGAGTTTTTCTTGCATTTCACTTAAACTTGCCGGCGAATAAAATTGCTGGCGATCGGCTAATTCATGTGTATAAATGGCACTTTTTACACTTGAACCACCGATGTCAATTGCTAATATCGTCATTAAATTCCCACCTTAAAAGACAATTTTATAAACAAAATGCGGCACTAGGACCTCTTTTTGAATCACAACGTAGCCATCAACGATTTCATAAGCCAGTGGTTCTTTGGTTAACACATCAAGCACTTGTTTAACCGGTTTGTCCCCTACAAAACATGTTAACGTGATGTCTAGTAATGGGTAGTGGTTTTCAATCGTATAAATGTCTTCTGATTTTTTCTCTGTTAAATAATGTAACCCGTGTAAAACAATCACATCTTGCGCTTTTGATGTATTCGCGGTGATTTGTAAAGAAGATGGGCCATTATGAACCACTTGTTTTTCAGTGATACATTCTGCCAGAACATCGCTGAAAATCGCTTTAATAAATTGCGGCGCATTTTTACGGTATAGGGTAAATATCGGATGCGCAAAGTAATAAACATTGCCTTGTTTTGTTAATTCCGGTGCACCAATCTCACGAGTCGAAGGGGCATGTTGATGAGAGATGAATGTTTCACCTTCGCGGTTAAAGTAGGGTTTTACTCGATCGACCAACCCTGTGGCACCGTTCAAGGCAATTTCAGTTCCTCGGAGATAAGAAACAAATTCTTCTTTTGGTAACTCGCGACCATAAGCTTCATTTGGTAAAATAAACTCTCGCTCGTACACGCCTTCACCTAAGTAATCAATGCCGTAAAAGGCTTGTTCTTTTTTCTCTTTATCAATCAAAGACTCGTAAGTCCCGATCACTTTTCCACCTTGGGCAAGATAGGCTGTTAATTTTTCCGCAATTGCCGCTTTAAATGGAATAATATCAGGTAAAATAAGTACTTTGTATTTTTCAAAATCCATTGCTGAATCAATGATATCAAATTGATAATTTAGCTCTTGCAGCATTCTTGTGACACCGATAATCGCTGGGCTCGTTCTCGGTGTGTCTGATCCTGGAATCCAGAATTCTTCAGGCGTTAAGACGGCAATTTCTGTTAGTGGGACAAAAGCATATTTGCAATCTTCTTCCATTTTTTCTACCGTTTCAAAAACATGACCAATGAGTTCATAAGCACCTTTTGATAATTCGCCATCAGGGTGTAATTGGTCTCCAATCGAACAACCTTGCGCCCCTTGAGCAAACATATTAAACACTTCGAACTCCATCGCTGCTTTATTTTTTAGTGAATGGAAATCCCCCCAATAAGTATGGAATTTCCCATTCATTCCGATGAATTCCTTCCCTAAATTCCGTGCATAACGGGAAGTGATTGGGTAATGATCATAACCCCAGCCACCACTTGGTAGACTTTCTAACTCCAAGTGCGAATAAAACGGTAAGCTTGCTTTGTCATTTGGTCCAATATGTGAACCGTTATAAAACGTTTTGATTTCAGGTGAAATGGACCAAATAAGGGTTGAAATTTCTTCTTTAAAATCATGAAGCATGATTTTTGAATATTTCAAGCGTTCATTTTTGATTGTATGATCGATGTTTCGTTTTTTCATTTCAAGTTGACAGTACTGACAATCACAATCGACCGCAAATAAGATGTCCATAAAGATCCCATCGACTTTTTCTTTCCCAACGACATCGATTAAATCTAAGATATGTGCTTTAAAGAAGTCACGGTAAGGACTGTTCACACAAATCGTATGATAAAAATGAGGCTCGGGTACTCCCTGAGTATCGATAAATTCTCCTTTATCATCAACGGATAACCATTCCGGATGATGTTTCATAACATAGTGATCCCACTGAACCGTTGTATAGATTGGAACAGCGATATCCGCTTCGTGACAAGCATCAATTTGATCAATTAATAAGTTGTGATTTTCTAATCCTGGGTGAATCAATTCTGGATGTGTCTTACTTGGGTAGTACAACATACCGTGGTGACATCTCCCAAAGCAAGTAATTGAATTCACGTGAGCTTCTTTCAAGGTTGCTACAAAATTCTCTTTGTTAAATTTTTCCCCAATTTTTGGAATTAATTCACTCGTATGGAAATCTAAATGGACCTGTCTTGAACGCATTTTTTCATTCTCCTTTGTTGTTCATTCATTTTTTATTTGATTGGTGCTGTAATTCTTGCTTGATACGCATCCAGCCACTCTTGACTAGCTACTTCAATCACCGGATTGCCCCCGTCTTCTGCTGGGTTCGCCAGATAAATCGTTGGCTCTAATTGATCGGTTGCTACGGCAAAAGTGAACTCCACGTTGGTTGCTACGCCCCACTCGCCTCGGTTATTCATCGCGACTAATGAGAAGGCCCCACATTTGCCTTTTCGACGCTCCAATTTTTTCGCAAAGTCCATTGTTGCTTGATTGACTGCTTCTTGAGGACTTAAGCCCGTCCCCATTAGTCGAACGGTTTCATAGCTTAAGCAACCTTTCATTAAGTCTTCTCCTAGACCAGTTGCGGTTGCTCCCCCAATCTCACTATCGACATAAAAACCTGAACCAGATAAGGGCGAATCACCTACACGGCCTTCTTTTTTCATAAATAAACCACTACTTGAAGTCCCACAAGACATACTACCTGTTTGGTCTAAAGCCACCATGCCAACTGTATCGTGCCCATCATAAGGACTTAAATTTGAGTTACGCATTTCATCTAACCGGTTTTCCCACATTTTTTTTGCACGTTCCGTTAGCATGTTTTGCATTTCGAATCCTTCTTTAATTGCATACTTTGCTACGCCATCGCCAACAAGAAACGAATTAAAACGTTCATGACTGAGTTTTTCTGCCACAGCAATTGGGTTTTTCACCCCACGGCTTCCCGCAACCGCACCAATATCAAAATTATCTCCATTCATAAAAGCCGCATCTAATTCCACCATGCCGACTTCATTTGGTAACCCGCCATAACCAACAGATTTATAAAAAGGGTAATCTTCTACCATTTTAATCGCATCGACAATGGCTTTTTGAGAAGTTCCTCCCGCTGCTAAATCCTTTGTACCTGCTGCAATACCATCGCAAGCCATTCTCCATGTTGCTATCATTCCGTAACTCATTCTTTTTCCTCCTAGTAATTGTTTGTTTTATTCGCAAAGATTTAAAATTGCATGCATATAAATTTCCATATTTAAGAGTAAATCACTTTCATCCATGTATTCATCTACGTTATGAGCGATGCCCTTTTGTCCCGGAAAAGATGGGCCAAAAGCCACCGTATTTGGTAAGAAGCGCGCATACGTCGCTCCTGTTGTTGTGACGGGCGTACTATCTAACCCTGTCACGTAGTCATAAGCTTTTGTTAATTGTGCAACTTCTGGCCGATTTTTATCCGTTAGTAAACTTGGCATGCTACGAATTAAAGTCACCTTCGTTGCTTCGTTCGCTACCTTTTTAAGACCAGTCATGATTTGTTCTTCGGTAAAGGAAACGGGGTACCGTAAAGACAAGCCCAATTTAAATCCGCTACTCGTTTTTTCTAATAGGTAGGGAGTGACATTTAAAGCCCCGCTCATTTCATCCGACCAAGCCATCTCTAAACCTTGTCCCAAATGTTTCTCGTGCAGACACTCATAAAGCCAAGAGAAATATTCTTTCAATTCAGAATTCGTCGTACTGCTTTGAATTTCTCCAGCTAATAAAGTAATGGCATTGCTTCCTAAATCCGGTGCATTCGATGGCGCTCGTTTTCCTTTTACAGCTAAGGTTTTCCCTTCAAGTGTACAGCTTAACTCGTCTGGCACAAAACTGCGATCTTGCTCCCCTTCAATGGAAGATACCAAGGCTAAGGCGTCACTTGATAATGCGGTTTCAAAAGTCACATTGATAATTCCGCGTTCCCCATAAACCACCGGGTATTTACAATCTGGAGTAAAGGCAAAGCTTGGTGCTTTTTCTTGTTTTAAATATCGAGCAATATCTGACGAACCACTTTCTTCATCACTTCCAAAAAGAATCCGTAAAGTTTTGTTCAATTGATACCCTTGATCCATTAGTAATTTTAACCCATACAAGCAAGAAAAAATCGGTCCTTTATTATCAAGAATGCCTCGACCATATAGTTTCCCATTCGCTCGTGTTAATTCAAAAGGGGGATAGGTCCACTGGCCACCTGCCTCGACCACATCAAGATGACCTGCAATGCCTAAGTAATCCTCTCCTTCTCCCAGTTGAATGTACGCCACCGCGTCATCAACTAGATGCGCTTTAAATCCATAAGATTCAGCAATTTCCATCACTTTTTTTAACACTCGTTTATTTTCAATGCCGTAGGGTGCACCGATTTCTGGAGAACCTTTGACACTCGGAATTTCGATAATTTGAGCTAAATCTTGATAAAATTCTTCTTTGTGCGCTTCTATCAGTGCTTTAAAATTCTTTTGTTTCATTCATTTTCGCTCCTTTTCTTACCATTCATAAAAATTCGTATTCGTAACCACTCCAGGCGAGATACTCATAAAAGCCTGTTGATCAACTTCCTTCACTAAACGGTTTAAGCAATTGACTTCTTTTTGACTCGCGACAATAAAAAGAATTTTTTTCTCTTCTTTTAAAAAACCACCTTCAACATTGTTCACGATTGTGATCCCTCTTTTTAATGTATTTTGCAACAAGGGAATTAACTCTTCGGAGTGCTCAGTCACAAGCATAATTTGTACTTTTTGTTGTTTGGTATTAACAAAATCAACCGTCTTCCCACTAACAAAAACAGCTAAAGCACTATAAAAAGCATATTGCCAACCATATAAAAATCCTGCAGCAAATTGAATACAGCAATTAAAAATAATAAAAATACTCCCGATCGAGCGTCCTGTCCGCTTTCGAACCAAAATACCAATGATATCCAGCCCCCCCGTTGAAAAATCACTATTTAACGTAATCCCCACGGAAGCGCCATGCAAAATCCCACCTACAATCGAAGCCAAAATCGGATCTGTCACAATCGTTTTTACTGGCACAAGACTCATAAAGACATAGGTCAAAAGAACGGCCAAAATCGTATACTGAGTAAACTGCCGGTCAATCATGAACCAAGAAATCAGTAATAGTGGAATATTCATCATTAAAACAATGAGTGGGATGGAAAAAGAAAAACCAAAAAAGCTTTCGAAGACTGAAACAATCAATTGAGAAAAACCAGTAATGCCACTTGCGTATATACTGCCGGGGAGCCAAAAAAAATTAAAGGCGACCGAGACGGTTAGTGCATAAATACAAGCAACAATGATTTTGGAATTTCTTTGTGTTTTCTCTTCTTTTGACACGATGGGACTCCCTTTCTAAACAGAAATAGTATATACCACGTAGTATATACTATTAAAAGAGAATAACAAGAGAAAAAGAAGGATTTATTGGGATTTTTTTACTTTTCCCCATAACACTTGATGAACTTCCCTTTTTTCGTTAGAAGTTACGCAATTGCCGCCACTCTTTTCACCCGCTTTGTTTCAATAAGTAGTACAATAAAAGAAAAGAAACTTTTGATTGGAGACGATAGTTGTGGATTATCAAATCAAGATTCAAGCCTTGCCCGATACTCAGGTCATTTCTTTTCGATACACCGGTCAGTACAAAGAGATGGGAGAATACTTTAAGCTCTTATTTGAATTAGCCAAAGAACGTATAAATGGCGCCCCATTTTCTCTGTACTATGATAGTCATTATCAAGAAGAAGCCGATATTGAAGTTTGTTTACCAGTCAGTGAAGAAATTGGCGTCAGTGCACCCTTTCAAAATAAGATTATTGCTGGCGGCGAATTTGTGACAACGCTTCACCAAGGCGATTATACAAAGCTTCCCTTGGGTTACCAAGCCATCGAAGACTATCTTTCGCTTCGAAACATTCCAATCGGCACGCCCTCACGAGAAATCTATCTGGAAGCCTTTTCCTTAATCGATTACAAAAAAACAAGTCAAGCATGCACCCAAATTGCAATCCCGTTACCTCTGCCTGATGAAAACTAACAAAGAGGCAGTGACCCCCCATGATACACTTCCCTATTTAGACTTTTATGTTCTAGCGTCTTGTATAGGGAGAGCATCTCGTGTGAGTCACTGCCTTTTTTCTTGTCCTGCATTTTCCAGACTACTTTCCATTGCAATCGATTCTTATAAGAGTGGTGCAAAAAAAGCACTTAAACGCTCTTTTATTCTTTGTGTAACAGGGCGTCTGGCTCGTTGCTCTTTTGTCATTATAATCGAATTCAGACAATCTTTTTCAAATTGAACAACCATTTTATCAATCGTAGCTGATGGACCGTAAAGAAAAGCTGAAATTTCATGATTTAAGTAAAAGCTCCGTATGTCAAAATTTGTTGAACCAATTGTGGCGACTACATCGTCAATAATTAAATACTTCGCATGTAAAAAAGCTTCTTTATCATAGAGATAAACCTCGATTCCTGCTTCAAGTAGCGAATCAATGAAAGAGGTATTTCCAAAATAGGATAACGCTCGATCGCCTTTTCCGGGAATAATGATTTGAACTGTCACGCCGCTACGAGATGCTCGACGTAAACTGGCCAAAGATTCCTCATCAGGGACTAAATAGGGACTGACAATTTTAATCGATTTCGTCGCTTTGCCAATAAGGCTCATAAAAGAATCATGAATGATGCGTTCACGATCGTAGGGACCACCAAATAAAATTTGACAGGCTTCATTGGATTCTTCTTTGAAACTTTTTCTTGGAAAATAACTTTCTGCATCCTTCGAAAAGAAAGTGACAGCCTCTTCCTTTTCAAAAAAAATCCAATCATGGACAAAAATCTTTTGGACTTCCCAAACTGCTGGTCCTTGAATCCTTAAATTTGTATCACGCCAATAGCTAAATTTTTCAGTCATACTTCGATATTCATTTCCAATATTCATTCCACCAAGATGCGCAACTTTCCCATCAACTACTACGATTTTTCGATGGTTTCGCCAATTTAATCGTGTACTAAGCAAAGGAGAATTCACCAAATCATAAGGTCGAACTTCAATTCCAGCTACTTTCAATTGATTTAACCATGCAAAGGGCAACTTTATTGACCCCACACTATCATACATAAATCGGACTGCCACTCCTTCTGCCACTTTTTCCCTTAAAAGTTGCGTAAGCTTTGTCCCCGTTTCATCCGCTTTAAAAATAAAATAGAAGAGGTGAATATGATGTTTTGCTTGTCGGATGTCATTTAAAATTCGTTGATAAGCTGCTTCTCCATCATGAAGTGGTTCTAACGTATTTTTTTCCAGAATCCTACTTTTTGACAACTGATAAAGGGCGTTTGTCTCGTTATTCTCCCTGTCGAACCATTCTTCTTGTTGTGCCAACCTCTCATTAAAAAAGCGATTTAATGCTTGAATATTTTCTACTTGTACTTGATGAAACCGTCTTTTTTGTTGATTCCTACCAATTAAAAAGAAGAGTACTAATCCTATATAGGGCAACATTAACATGGCAAGTAGCCAAGCAAATTTCGCTGTTGCATTCCGTTGATCAAAGAAAATGAGGTAGCTCGAAACAAATATAGTTACAAGTTCAATAAAAATTCCTAGTATAATCAAGCTACCAAAAACCCAGTAAAAAAAGAAAAAGAAGACAATAAAAAAAAGAGTGGTTACGGCCATTTGCTGTAGTTTATTTTTCATTTTTTCACCTCCTGCAACGTTGCCAACCAAAAAAATCGTTTCATTGGTTCGAAGTTTGCTCTTCCAAACAAATGAAACGATTTCGAATCAATCCATTCTTTAGGCATTTTCTTTTGCATTGAAACCCTCAACCATCAGCACAAAGCCAAATGTAATCGCTGAAAAACCAACAAGTTTTGGCAGCGTTAGAGTTGCGATAATCGGATTAAATAATAACATGACTGCAAAAATCATACAGAGAATGTCAAAGAGTAATACAAGCATCTTCATCATCCCTTTTGAACGTTTAAACCGTGTTGTTAAGAATAAATGTCCAATCGATTCAATCAAAAACCAAACAGCAAACATGATGCCTAAAAATAAAGCGCCTCGAATCACATTGGTTAAGAACATGATTCCGATAATAATATCAAAGAGACCTAAAAAAATACGAAAGCCTTTTGATTCTTTGTTTTTCATTGCGCCAAGCCCTAAAACAGCAGTCGCTCCTCTGACAATGGCTAGGATTCCAAAGAAAAAAACTAGAAAACCTAATGTCGCTACGGGTCGGTTTAATGCCATGATTCCAATCACGACAAATGCTCCTCCGATTAGTAAATCAAATAAACGATTGTTTTTCATGTCTTTCATCCCTTTTCTTTTTGTTTTTTAAGTAAAAACGGGTTTTCTTAGATACGTTTCGACGATTTCTCGTAATCATAGACAAGCCACCGACTTTTTCCTGGTTGAATCCCGATATTAATTAGTAAGTAGCGGATAGAAGCATTTCAATCTCAGTTAGAAGGATCGAACCTCTTACGACTAAAGTCACGAGTATTCTCGACTAACAGATAAAAAAAGCGTTAGTCAAAAATAAGTAGATTTTATTGGCACAACCAGGATTCACTTGCCAAAATAAAGTGAATCCTTTTCTAAGTTGAGTCTTTCTAACCAACAATAAAACCGACCATGATTCCGCCAACAATGACTGAGGTAATGGTAACCGTAGAAAAACCGGCTGTTACCATGATCGGTAAAATATTTTGCTCAATCACTGCAATTTCTTCTTTGGTTTCACCTGCTGCTGCCGCTGCTTCCTTCGTTAAGACCATCGTCCCTGGGAAACCAAATAAACTCGTCAAACCAATGGCAACCGATAAAGCTCCTGAATAGCCGACTTTCTTTCCAAGAGCAAAGGAAATCCCCATAATTGTCAATACGCCAGCAATTAGATAAAATAAAATCGGCCAAATGAGGGCAATTAAATCATTTAATTGGATATCAGCCAACGGTCCAAAGGCAATAACCATAATGGAAATCATTAAAAGGCCAAAAGAATCGGTCGTTGACAGGGCACTCGGACGAACAATTTTAAAGTGTCTTAAAATAATTCCTAATAATAAAGCAATCACAAACGTATTGACATACCCATTTGTTAATCCACTTAGCCAACGCGCAACAAGTTCGGTACAGCCTAAAATAAATAAAACGGCATAAGGTGTTTGGAGGTAACTTGGTAGGATGACCGTCGCCTCTTCCTTTGTATTTTCCTTGACTTCTTCTTCGTATAAGGTTAAATTCCCCTCCCTATACTCTCCTCTAACCCGAATCGCTTCTTTTTTCAGAATGCTTGCAGTGACTAAGAACCCAACAAAGTTTTTTAAATTCAAGACTAACAGAGGAAAGACAGCGAGTAATGGCGGTGAGAGCAAACCTAAATCTCCTCCTGCTGCTTCAATTGTAGCCACTTCACCTTGCACCATCAAAATCGACAACGTTCCGCCTGTAATCGCACTTGAGCCAGCGATCGCCAGGTTTCGATCAAACAAAAGATTTCCAACGAAGTAGAGCACCAAAGAGACAACAACCACTGTGACGGAACCAATCACAAATGTTCGCCATTGTGCCTTTAGGTCTTCCAAACTCATCATCGTCCCTAGGTGTACGATGATTAAACCGATGACTGCTTGACCTAGACCGAGCAAACCGGATTGTTGAATTAAATCATGAGGAATCAAATCTGCCGCGAAACCAACTAAAAAAATCATGGATGCAACGAGCATCATCGAAACCATTGCTTTTGTCTTTGCCGAGATAAATTCTCCAATTGTCCAAACCAACATAACTAACGTAAAAGCGACGATTGGTACCATCGGTTGGATGGCTTCAGCATAATTTGTATCCATTCAAAACGCCTCCTATTTGTTGCCTATTTTTTACTCCCGTTGGATTGCTTGCTTTTTGAAACGTTTGGATTTTTCTGACTCATTATTGAATCGGATGATAAGAAAAACCTAGTCCATGGACTTCAGATACTTCATAAGTAATCATAAAACAATGGGGGTCAATCGATTCAATGACTTCGCGAACTCTAGGATACTCTTGATTGTTAATAACTGTCATAATCATTTCTCGATTCACGCCGTCTTTTCCTCCTTTCACTTCAAATAAAGTCATCCCTCGATTCACTTCACTTAGTAATTTCATCCGAATTTCCTCTGAGTGATTGAGACTTAAAATCATTATCGCCTTCCTACGTTTTAGGCCAGTCTCAATATAAGTCATTACAATCGAAGTGAGCCCTATCGATAGAATGGCAAATAAGAATTCCTCAAAACCAAAGACGTATAAACTCATAAAAACGATGACCATATCCGTAAAAAACAACCCGATGGAAGTGCTTACATTGTAGTATTTTTGAAAGATCAAAGGTGGAATGGTCGTTCCTCCACTAGAAGCTTGGATGCTGTATAAGATTGCAACACCTGAAGCAAAAATAATACTTCCCATAATAACTGATAATAATCGGTCTTCTGTCAACATGACTTGCGGAACCAAACGCAAAGTTAACGGAAATAAAATACTACCGACCAACGTTTTATAAAACACATCTCTTCCTAAAAAAATAAGCGCCAAAATCAACATAATAATATTCAGTCCCATCACAACCCAAGCACGATTAATACCCAATAAAGACTCTGCCAAAATTCCAATCCCGCTGACGCCCCCAGCAGCAATATGATGCGGTCCTAAAAACATATTAATCGAGATTGCTAAAATTAAAATGGCTAAAACAAGTAAAAAGCCATTTTTGACTTGCTTCTTTTTCTTATTCATTTGATTTTTCGGGCGTGTTTTTTAATAACTCAATCACTAAATGAACGGCTTTTTCCATTTCATCAATCACGACAATCTCTTCTGTCGTGTGAATTTTATCGTATCCAATCGAAAAATTGACACAGGATTTGCCATTGGCATTAAAAATGTTTGCGTCACTTCCGCCACCACTCACTTCTCGTAGGAGAGGATAACCTAAATTTTCAACCGATTGAATGAATAATTTCATAACTGGCTCATCATCCGTAATTTTGAATCCTGTCGCCATTTTTTTTACCTCAATCGCTGCTTTCCCGCCTATTTTTTCAGCTGCCCTTTCAAAAGCGGTTTTCATTTCATCAATTAACTGCTGCGCAATTTCAGGATTAATCGCGCGTACCTCGCCTTTTACTAATAACTGATCGGTCACAATATTTGTTGCTTCGCCACCTTGAATAACACCAATATTGGCAGTCGTTTCCTCATCGAGACGTCCGATTTTTATTTCTTTTAAAGCCTCTGCCAAAATCGCTACGCAAGAAACCCCTTTTTCAGGTTCTAATCCGGCATGCGCAGCCTTGCCAGTTAAATTGACTTCATACATATATAATGTTGGACTGGCGATTGTTACTCTACCAACTTCCAAAGCACTGTCTAAAACATAACCATAATCAGCAGTTAATTGGGTCATATCAAATGCGGAAGCACCGATTAAACCAATTTCTTCACCTGGAGAAAAAACAAATTCGATGTTTCCTGTTGCAATTTCCTCTTCGCGAATTCGATGAATGGCTTCGAGTAAAATAGCAATTCCTGCTTTGTCATCTGCTGCTAAAATCGTTGCTCCTTTAGAAGAAAGGACGCCTTCTTCTTCAACAACTTCAATCCCGACTCCTGGTGCCACGGTATCTGTATGACATGAGAAGAATATTGTTTGTTGATTTTGGGTTCCTTCATGAACAGCAAGTAAATTATTGCCTCCTAGTCCTGTCTTTTCCATACTTTTATCTTCTGAAACTTGTAATCCTAAACCTTGTAGTTGTTCCTTTAAATACTCATGAAATCTCCCTTCATTTTTAGACTCAGACGATATCTGAACCAACTCTGTAAAAAGCGTGACCATTCTTTCTTTGCTCATTTTCTCAACCCTTTCACTCTCTTTTCTCATTGCATTTTAATTATATCTTATTTCTAAAAAACAAGGTAATGATATGGTAAAAAAGAACATGCTTTTTTCGGTTACATGGCAATCCTAATCGTTTCTTTTATCGTAAAAAAACATGCGTACGATGCCGTCTTTTTTAGACCGTATCATACGCATGCTCCTCAAGCATGACATAAATAAAATTGATCGAGTTGTTTTTGATTCTTAATCACAATGACCTTTTCAGGATATCGTTCTTGGATTGCGACAAAATGTTGCCGGCGTGCTTTTCTTCGACCTTCATAAAGCACCCACCAAAAAAATTCTCTGTCGATTTTTTCCTCACATCCAAAAGCCATGTCTGGTCGGCTCTTCTTATGGTATTTGATTCGCCGCTGAATGACGCGTCTTAAAGTTGCAAGTGGCGAAAACAAGAGAAGAACAATTTGATCGGCTTCAGCTAAGCGTTTTTCTTGCAGAAACTTTGTATAGTTGCCATCAATCACCCAAGAGGCTTGAGTCATAAATGAAGCAACGATCTCTAAAGCAGCTTCTGGCTCGCGTTCTTGCCAATTTTCAATAAACTGAACGGTATCTAAATGTAAAACAGGTAGTTCCTTTTGTTTGCCCAAAAAAGCAGCCAATGTCGATTTTCCGCTACCAGAATAGCCTAACAGTGCAATTTTCATCATACGCCTCCATTGTTCCAAAATAAGATGCCGTAAAAGAATAGCATTTTTTTGAAAGAAAAGCGAACAATTTATTGCATGATTTTTTGTAAAATTTCTTCTTTCAAACGAATAAAATCCTCATCCATTTTGACCACATTCCCTTCGGTTGCTAAGGCTTTTTGACTATAATCAACCGAAATGGATTCCATTAGTTGTCCTGGAGCTTTGGACATGACTAGCACACGCGTTCCTAAAGACAAAGCTTCCTCAATATCATGTGTAATTAAAAAAATAGTTTGGTGATTTTCTTGCCATAATTTTCGCATCAAAGCTTGCATTTGCATGCGAGTAAGTGCATCTAAAGCACCAAAAGGTTCATCCATTAACAATAATTCTGGATGATTGACCATCGTTCGTGCCATCGCGACTCGCTGTTTCATTCCTCCTGACAACTCAAAAGGATAGCGGTTGGCAGCAGCTGTCATACTCGTTTGTTCTAGAAAATAACGAACCTCAGCGTGACGTTCTTTTTTATTTATTTTTCGCATCTTTAACCCGTATTCAATGTTTTGTTGAACATTTAACCAGGGATACAGAGTAGGGGACTGAAAAACGACTCCTTTTTTCCAATCGGGGCCTTCAATTATTTCATTCTGCATGCGAACTTCACCAGATGTTGGTTTTAAATAACCCGCCATTAACTTTAATAAAGTACTCTTTCCACATCCGGAAGGTCCGACTAAGCAGATAAATTCTCCTTTTTCAATGGATAAATCAATCGGCTCAATTGCCGCAACTTCTTCATTCTTGGATGAATAAATGACTTGTGCTTGGTTCAATCTAATCATTACTGGCTTCATCTCCTGATTCTTTTCCATCTTTTCGAGCAACAAGTTCTTCAATATAGGAGGAATTAATAAAATTGTGAACCGCCTCATTCGTCGATCGCTCACGAATCGATTTTTGCTCAATCAAAAAATCAATGGTGTCGATAAATACTTGATGGAATTGTCCAGGAGCAGCCTGAGTACCTAGATAATCACTTGAAATCTCTTCCTCAGGAGTTAACCACTTTGAAGCTTGCATTTGTTCCAACGTTTCTTCAGGGGTTAAATTTAAATCTTTTGATAGAATTTTAGCAGTTCCTGTTGGGTCCTTCATGTATTCTTCGTAACCTTGTGATAAACTGGCGAGATAATCAACCACTAGTTCTGGATATTTCTCAGAGAAATCGCGATGAACCAAGTCGATATTAGTTGTTAGATGGCCCTTTTCGGCTAAATCCGCACTCGTCGTCAAGACTTTCCCCGTGTCCTTAATTTTTGATAAAGTTGGTTCCCAAGTATAGACGGCATCGATGTCTTTTCTTTCCCAGGCTGCCACGATATCAGCGGTTTCCATGTCTAGAAGCGTTACCTCCTCTTGAATCCCAGCTTCTTCCAAAGCTTTTAATAAACTAAAATGAGAGGTTGAACTAAAAGGTGTCGCAATTTTTTTCCCCTTTAATTCTTTCACACTATTTATTTCTGTATCTTCTTGAACAACTAATGCTTCATTTTCACCTAAAACATCATGAAGCCAAATTAGTTCTACAGGCAATTCTTTTGAGAGTGCGACGACACCATTTGTATAACCCATTTCAGCAAAATCAATACTCCCTGAAGCAAAAGCTTGGTTGGCAGCGACACCAGAATCAAAAAATAAAAATTTTGTCTCTATTCCTCGCTCTTTAAAGTAACGATCAAACTGATTCGTAGAGATTGCCACTTGTTTATCATTTGGAACTCGAATAATTCCTATATTTACAACCTTTGGTAAACCATCATTTGTTTCTTTTGACTCCCCTTGATTACAAGCAGTGAATAAGAGGGTCATACTGCCTAATATCAACAATTTCAACCATTTTTTCATATTATTTTCCTTCCCAAAACACAAAAACTTGTTCCAATTTTTTTAAACCAATATCTAATAAAACACCTGTAATTCCCATAATTATTATTCCAACGAACATCACATCACTTTTTAAATATCGGCTAGCGTCAATGACCATCCAACCAATACCACTCGTCGCTGCCACCATTTCTGCTGCAATCAATGTCGTATAAGCTACACCAACTGCTGTTCTCAATCCAACAAAAATTTGAGGTAAACATGCGGGGAAAATAATTGTAAAAAAGATTTGACGGCGATTCGCACCTAATGATTTCCCACTTAAGAGATAGTCTTGCTGCACGCGACCGACTGCAGAAACACAAGCAACATAGATTGGAGCAAAAGCTGCTAAAAATAACAAAGTTACTTTAGATGTTTCGTCGATCCCTAGCCATAAAATTAATAGCGTGTAGTAAGCTAAAGGAGGTAATGGTCGATAAAATTGAACGATGGGATCAAAAATCGCTTGGAAGGATAAAAAATAACCACTCATAAGGCCTAAGGGGATGGCTGTTAAAATAGCAAATAATAATGCCATAAACATTCGATAAAAACTAATGCCTAGTTGACCTAATAAAGTTGTACCATTGTAACCATTACTTAAGATATCAAGAAATGTCCACCATGTATCTTGCGGCGAAGGGACCAACTTGGATTGAATGACTCCAGTGTTCGTAACGAACCACCAGATAAATAAGAGGGCTACCCAAGTTCCTATCGAAATTAAGCGAAATTTTCTTTTGTCTAATACTTTCATTTTCATTTCCTTCGTTTCAAATATTTTTTACAATCATTTTATAGTAAAGTAGGGGTCAGCTCAAAAGTTGTTTTCTTATCATGAGTGAAGTGATAACAAGCTTAACCCCTATTTTTACTAGTTAATTATCAATAAATTTCGACTTTTCTTTTACAATAAGTCAAAACGATAATTCGTTACGATTGGTTCGCGTTTTTCTACTTGATCAGTAAAATATTCATACATGCTCAAGCCTAAAAATGAGCCCATTAAGTTGTACACTTGGTCATAGCCTAACATTCCTAAGGCACGTACCATATTGTATGAACGCTGACTTGACAGACAATGTACATAAACGGGCTGATTTTTTGGAATCTCACTTAAACGTTCACGGAACTGACTCATTGGAATATTGACAGCACCTTTAATATGACCCTCCTCATACTCATGGGTCTCACGTCCATCAATAATTAACGCACCACTTTCGACTAAATCACGAATTTCGGTTACCGGAACTTGTTTATATTCACCATTTAGAACATTTAAGCCAACTAATGCCGCCATATTCACTGCGTCTTTGGCAGTGCCATAATCTGGTGAATAACATAATTCTAATTCTTTTAAGTCTTCTAGATTCCCATTGAAATGAATCATCGTCGCAATAATGTCTACTCTTTTATCAACATTTCCTTCTCCGATACACTGTGCTCCTAAAATTTTCCCCGAAGGATTCGCATAGATTAATTTAAAGAAAATTGGACGAGCACCTGGCATTAAGCCCACTTTGTCTTTCGGAATGACATATGCAGTACCATAGTCAATATTTTCAGCCTGGCATTGTTTTTCATTTAATCCGGTACAAGCGGCATTCATGTTAAACACACGAACGACAGAAGAACCCATCACTCCATAATTACGGTAAGTGCGTCCGTACATATGATCTGCAGCAGCTCTTGCTTGACGTTGAGCAGGACCAGCCATTGTCAAGGTAGTCACTTTACCGGTTTGTAAATGGGTCACTTCAATTGCATCTCCAACCGCATAAATATGAGGATCAGACGTCAAGTAATGATGATTCACTTTAATGGCACCAGTCTGCCCTATTTTTAGTCCCGCTGCAATTGCTAAATCAGTTTCTGGTAACACACCAATAGCCATTACTACAGCTTGCGAGGGTACCATTTTCCCAGATGCCAAAATCACTTGGTTTTCCTGGATTTCAACTAAACGATCTTCTAGAATCAAATCGACTTGGTGGTCGATAATTTCTTTGTGTAAAATTTGAGCCATGTCGTGGTCAAAAGGAGTCATTACCTGATTCGCGGCTTCCACCAAAGTAACATTCTTACCTGCCATTCGTAAATTTTCTGCCACTTCTAAACCAATAAATCCACAACCTACAACTGTTACATCGTTCACATTTTTATGATCGATATAATGCTTAATCTGATCAATATCAGGGACATTTCGTACAGAAAAGACGTGTGGACGCTCAATCCCCTTGATGCTTTCTGGCATAATTGCCTTTGCACCTGGTGATAAGACAAGTTTATCGTAAGGTTCTGCATATTCTTCTAAAGTCGCAAGATTACGAACAATGACTTCTTTTGCTTCCTTGTTTATTTTCACAACTTCATGTTGGACCTTTGCAATAATGTTATACTGTTTTTTAAACTGTTCTGGTGTCATTAATACTAAATCATCCGCGTGTTTAATCGTCTCACTTAAATGGAATGGTAAACAACAATTTGAAAAAGAAACAAATGGACCTCTTTCAAACATAACAATTTCTGCATGTTCATCCAAACGACGCACTCTTGCTGCCGCAGAAGCTCCTCCTGCAACGCCACCAATTACAACAACTTTTTTACTCAATGATAAACCCTCCAATTATTTTTTATTTTAATTTTGGTAAAGTACATGCTTTTCCTGCAAAGATTTTTAGAGCAAGCATGCCTCCAAGACTCATAGCAACTAAGAAAACCCATCCTGAAACTGAAAAGGTGCTAATAGCAGAATATAGCGCTCCCGCATTACAGCCTTTAGCTAAGCGAGCACCAAAGCCCATCAATAGACCACCGATTATAAAATAAAGAGAATCTTTTCCAGAAAATTTCGCATTCCATTTGAAACGACCCGCTAGCAAGAAAGCAATCAGTGCACCTAGGACTAAACCAAAGTTACGAATCGTTCCTCCATCAGCTAGTAAGCCATTTGTCGCTGCTCCTTCAGCAATCTCAACCAATTTTGGATTTGTAAAACGAATACCTAATCCATTCGCCATATACGCTTCTAAGTGAGAAAATGCAGAGGTTACTCCCCAAGCCTTTCCTTGGCTCACAAGAATAAAGACCCAAACAAAAGCAAGTAACAATCCTGTACGCATAAAGGTCCAACGTTCAATAAACAATTTATGGTAAAGCTTCTCTCTACCAGAAAACTGATTCTCCCCTGTTGGAATTGCTTTTTCAAAATCTTCCCAATCACCTGTTGGATCGGCGTAGCTTCCTTTACTACGACGCATTTTTTCATAAACAAGTATCAAATAATAAATCAGACCCATACCTAAAAGTGAAATGGCTAGTGCACCAAAATAACCGAAGGTATCTGGCAAATAGGATTGCACGCCAATTTTTCCAATGGATTGGCCGTCAATTACCGATCTTGCCCATTCTCCCGGCAAAGAACCTAAGACAAAAAAGACAAAGGTTAACCATGCACGACCTTCTCCTTCACCCATATCTGTCAACGTTCCAGAGGCACATCCCCCAGAAAACATCATACCCATTCCAAATAAAATGCCACCAAGTACCGTCCCAATGTTGGCAAATACTACATTTTGTGTCCCAGGAATAACTGCTTGACCTTCGATTGCTTGAAAACTAGCAACGGCTCCGTTTTGAGCTGCTAGCCACTGAAGTCCAAATGTTACGAGTAAGGTCACACTCATCATCACTAATAGTGCCTTTGTCAAGCTTCCTTCTCCTCGGACAATCAAGCGTTTCACACCCCCGGCGAAACCAAAACGCCCACGTGATAAAATATACCCCATCAAAACGCCAGCCATTAAATGCATGGGTAAAGAAACTTTCAAATTGTTTAGATAGGCACCAAAAATAATCAACCCTATAATTAAAATAATTCCAATAATTGGTTGTGTTTTATTTAACAAGACATTATGATTGGCCTCATAAGATTTTGTTGCGGTCTGTTTCGACTCCATTGTATCCTCCTCATTCCAAAAAGTTTCGTTTTTTCATTTTTCATAAATAAGTATCCTGTCTGTTTCGTCGACTCAAATAGATAGAACATTTATTCACAAACAAAGGTTACTTGATAAGCGATTAAATGTAAAATCGAAAAGAATTATAGTTCTATAAGTTTTTCTTATAATTATTATGTTAGGATATCCATGAAAGGAAGATTGATTTTAATGCTTGATTATCGTATACAAACTTTTTTATCCTTAACCAAAACACTTAGTTATACTCAAACCGCTAAAGAGTGTAATATTTCACAACCTGCAGTTACCCAGCAGATTCAATCCTTACAAAATGAATGGAATATTGAGTTGGTTCAATATCGAAAACGAAAGCTATCTTTAACGAGTGCAGGATCCTATCTAGCAAAGGAACTCGAAAAACTGGTGCCTAAAGTAAATGAAATCTATAAAAATTTACAGCATATGGAAGAAACAATTCATATCGGCTGCGGGAAAACCATTGGTGAATTTGTCTTATTTCGCGAAGACTTTTCCTTACAGAAAATATTATCTGATGACCAAGTAGAATTATCAGTTGATACCACTCATTATTTGCTTAAGAATTTAGAAAATCACAAACTTGATATTGCTATCGTTGCAGGTGTTTTCAATCATGATGACTATTTTGTCACACCTTATCTGAAAGAAAAATTAGTCGCAATTTGTGCACCAGAAAATGGGATTGCAAAAAAAGCCACTTCACTCGTCGATTTGCAAAATCAACATTTATTTTTACGCGAACATGGTTCCGGCGTCTACGACATCATGATGCAAAAATTTAATCATGCCAATATCCCACTTTCCTATTTTCGAAACATCAATGAAATCTCAAATATTAATGTCATCAAAAATTTAGTAGCAGATAACCGAGGGATTAGCTTTCTATTTGAAACATCGATTGAAACAGAACTGAAGTCAGGCTTACTTTGTGAAATTCCTTTAATGGAAACCGAGGCGATTTATTTCTATTTAGTCAGTCGAAAAGAACAGCAAAATGATGAGAAAATTAAAAGAATCTTAAAAAAACTTTTGTCTTAATTTCGATTGACTGATAGTTTTTTTTGATTATTTCTTCTCAACGTTTTAACTAGAGCAAATGTTTTTAAGGGAGGGAGAGTAAAGCTATCAGCCACTCAAATTCATGGATTTTCTAAAAGCTCCCAAAAAAAGAGGTGATTCGTGATTTATCACTGCAAATCAATGACGGAGAATTTTTTGACTTTATCGGCTCAAATAGTGCAGGAAAATCAACGATGATTAAGGCCTTGCTTGACTTTATTAAACCTGCAAAAGTCTAGCTTCAAGCTTTTGGACAGGATACTCAAAAGATACCAAAACGATTCGAACCTTTCCCACTTATGTCTCTTCGGAAGTCAACCTTTACTATTAACTGCAGTTACAAGCTTTCACTCTGCACTTTTACAACGCATACAGCAAAGAACTGGGATGGCGTTTGGTCTTATTTTTCTAGTTTTTATTAACTTGGTATTTTTGCTAATCTATCCGAAAACTTTGCTTTTTTAGCGTATTTTTCGCCATTCATCTTGGAATTTCTGCCATGCTCTTAAATCAAGAGTTGCAAAAATGCCAATTTTTCTTTTTTTAAGTTTTCTTTTGATCTTGAGAACCTTCTTTTCCTATCAACAAAAAAAAATTTAAGTGAAGGAAAGCATGCAGCGGCAGCACTTGCTTTCCTTCACTCTTTTTGATTCATTTCTTCAACTATTTTATTTTTCTGTTATAATAGTGAGGTGTTGAAAACGTATTATTTATTATAAGGAGTTTTTTGAGTGATGAAATGGATTAAAAAATTGAATATCTTGCAATATTCTATTTTTAGTTATGTTTTATTTTTTACCCTCATTTTTGTTCCGATGTCGTTGGTTTGGTATACTACCTCCAAACACAGTGTGACTCAACAACTTGAACTAGGGGCAAAAAATTCGCTTTTACAAGCAAAAACAAATTTTGAAAGCGATTTAAATCAATTGGATTTAATTTCACAGCAACTTCCCCACGATACGGCAATTTCTTTGGAAAAGTTATCTGATCCTTTTAAAAACATTCAAAGCCGTGCCGCGCTTACAAAATACCGACTGAATAGTTCACTCATTGAACAAGTCTATCTTTATTACCCCGAAGATCCAGATACTTTTTATGCTTCAGATGGAAGCATTAAGATTGAATCATTACTTGATTTACGTTATCACAATTTAAATCAATCGACGATTCAAAAATTGTTAGAGACCACCATTCCTCAATTTTCCGTCTTAGAGCAAGCCGACAACGGAGATAAGGTCTTCTTGTATTTAGTCCCGGTACAAGATAACTTCGGTAAGAACAATGTGACAATGATTTACACGATTCGAAAATCAAGCATGAACGCAAAGTTTGCTCCCTCTGTCAACGAAGCATTCGGTGAGTTTTATTTCATCGATACAAACCAGAAAATCATGGGTTTTTCTGGTGAACAACCGGCGCTCATTCATGCGATAGAAGAACAGGTGCAGCCGGATAAACCCTTACTGACCACTTTTAAGTGGCAAAAAGACACATACTTATTGCAACAATCGGATAATGAATTACTTGACCTCAGCTATTTATATATCGTGAATACCAAGCTTGCTGTCGCTCGCTTAACCCAAATTTACAAGGTCTCCATTTTTATCATCATTGGTGTCTTTTTTATTGGACTATTCTCAAGTGTTTTTTTGGGTCGTCAAACCTATCGCCCTTACAAAAAAATTGAATCCTTGCTGTTCAACCACGAGCAGAACAATCGTAAAAAACACTCCCTTTCTTTTGAGGAAGTTCATGGGAAGCTCTCAACTTTTCTTTCAGAGAACTCTGATTTAAAAGAAGAAATCAAACAACAAAAACCATATATTAAAGAAAGTGTCCTATATCAACTCTTAACCGGACAACGTACGGATGAAGAAAGTCTCTATGCCCTCTTCTCATCCTTCTTAACAAAAGAAACAAAACCACATTTTTTCTCAATTGTGATTTCTCTAGAAGCGACCAGCCAATCACCTGTTCATTACCGTGACTCCTTTAGTAAACAGTTGCTAGAACAGCTGAATCAAAGTACTTTTTCCTCCTTTGAATGGATTGGGACCAAATGTTTAGAAGAAGAAGCCCTTACTTTTTTAATCATGTCTAGTGGTCGTTACTCACAAGAAGAGCTTGTTGAAATGATTGCAGAGGAAGTGATGAATCTATCAGATGTCTTATTACCGATCGGAGTTGGAACGATGACTTCTGACCTACAGGGAATGAAACACTCCTTCATTGAGGCTTTAACGGCTTTAGACTATCGTTTTGAGCAGCCACAAGGACAGGTTTTTTATTTCGAAGCCATTTCGACCTTTGAAGATAGCAATGATCGAACGTTCCAATTTCCAGAAGATAAGCAATTAAAATTAATTCAAAGTTTAAACCTAGGAAATGAAGAGGTTGCACTTGAGACCTTGGAAGCACTCATTCAATATGGAATCAAATATGGGGTGACTTTACAAACCTTTCGCATGTATAGTTACTATTTAATTAATACCTATGCACACACCGGGCTTGCGATTATAGGGGACTCATTCTTAAACGAACTGGACGGATGCATTGATGTCAAAGACTATCAACAGCTAAAACAACAATTACAAAAAATGACGCATCTGATTTGTAGTAAAGTCGAGAAAAAATCCATGCACGAAGAATCAGATTTAAAAAAGGCACTCCTACAATATATTAATGACAATTACCAAACCGATTTGTTATCATTAGAATCTGTTTCGGATGCCTTCCAACTGACACCGACGACAATCAACAAAATCATGAAGGAAGAAACGGATACGACTTTTGCCAAATACATCGCCAACTTACGTTTGGAAAAAATCAAAGAAGACTTAATTACGACTGATTCTCCAATTAAAGACATCATTCAACAAAATGGTTATTATGATGTTTCCAACTTTACTCGAAAATTTCGAACAACCGTTGGGGTGACACCTGGTCAATACCGAACAATGTATCGTGAAACTTAAAAGGGACTGTGACATCTGTCACAGCCCCTTTTTGGTATTTTACGAATGTTTGCTGGATATACAGGCAACAAAAGACGACTCTTTCGAATACTTCACGAAATTTGCGCAATGGAAGAAGTCAATTGTTCAAATTTCCCTCCAGTTTCTAAGGACAAGACGCCCTTTGTCACACCTGCTTCTTTTCGTTGTTCTGACAAGTAAAAGCCACTGTATCCTGATTCGTGGTGACTTGTAACTGAAATTGCTTAAACGAACGGCGATTCATTTGTAAATCAAAGTCGGTTAGTTGTTGCGCATCGATTGGAATCGTAAACGCTTGAGTTGTTCCTTTTTCGACAAAGATTTTTACAAAGCCACAAAGTTTTTGTACACGTGGTAAGACATCTGTGGCATATTTTTTGGCATAGACTTGAATCACTTCCGCACCATCGTAGGCACCCGTATTTGAAAGCTTTCCGCGTACAAGCCAGCCTGTTTCATTTTGTTCAACTTCCACCGCTTCCATCGCAAAATCGGTGTAACTTAAACCCGCACCAAATGAAAACATTGGACGACCAGCCAGGTCCAAATAATCGGCTTTAAATGGCGTATCGCGATAATTATAATAGACTGGCAATTGCCCATTTTCATCTGGAATCGAAATGGCTAATTTCCCACTTGGATTACTCTTTCCAAAGAGTAGATTCGCTAACGCTTGTCCGCCATGTTGCCCAGGGTAGCCAGCAAGTAATAAGCTATCTACATAAGGCAAACATGTTTGAAGCAAATGAGGGCGACCGGCAACTATTACTGCCACAATCAGTTTCCCCGTTCGGTGTAAGGCTTTGAGCAACGCCATTTGAGCATCTGGAAGTGCCAAATCAGCTAAATCAATATTTTCGCCACTTGTCATTTCACTTGAACCGGATAATGCCGCACCGTTGGCATCAAATTCTGTTGAAAAATCACGTGCACTTGAACCTCCTAAGGTCACAATGACCACGTCACTTTCTTTTGCCAATGCCACTGCTTGCTCAATCCCATCTGGCAAAGCAGATGAAATCATTGAGCCTTCTGTTTCAACAAAAGCCATTTGATTTTCTTTCGCAGCAGCAGCAACGCCTTGAGCCAAAGTAACACACTTGGTCAGATCTTTATAAGGAGTATAATCGCCTAATTGATGATAAATATTATGAATATGTGGACCAATCAAAGCAATTTGTTTGGTGTGCGCTTTTTTTATTGGTAACACGTCGTCATTTTTTAATAAAACCATTGATTCTTCTGCTAACTGAACGTTAATTGCCGTCTTTTCACTCTCCGTTAACGGTTCAAAAGCAGAAGACTCCTCAGAAAATAAACCGATCTTTTCTTTTAACGTCAACACACGTAAAACCGCTTGGTCGAGCAGCGTTTCATCTAGAAGTCCTTCTAAAACAGCTTCTTCTAGATACGGATAAACATTGTCCCATAAACTAATGTCTAAGCCACTCTTTAAAGCCAGTGCAGCTGCTTGTGCGCTTCCCATGCCACGAGCAATCCCATCTAAGGCGCAGCCATCGGACATCACCGCGCCTTCAAAGCCCATCTCTTCGCGCAAGATTGTTGTTAGAAGCCCTTCATGAATGTGACAAGGAACACCGTCAATATCATTGTAAGCAGCCATACACATCAAGGCACCTGCATCAATTCCAGCTTGCATCATAGGCAGATGGATTTCTTTTAGTTCGCGCTCACCGATTGCAACAGGTGCGGCATTATGCCCCCCCATGCTCGCACCTTGAGCAGCAAAATGTTTCAAGGTGGCTAACACTTTATTTGCCGCAAGTGGTTCAGTTGATTTTTCGCCTTGCAAACCATTCACAGCGGCTTCCGTAAATTTCCCAGATAAATAAGGGTCTTCACTAAAGCACTCTTCCGTTCTGCCCCAACGCGGATCGCGACATAAATCAAGGGTCGAAATTAACCCAACATGCGCGCCTTTTTCACGCAATTCTTCTGCGACAACCGCTTGAGCTGCCTCATATAATTGGGGGTTCCAACTGGCGCCACTAGCATAATTCGTTGGTGTGGTAAGCGAGTCCAACCCTTGATGCCCATGTGGACATTCTTCAGTCAAAAGAACTGGGATTTTTAAGCGTGTATGCTTTTGAATGTAGTCTTGAATCATTTCGCTGACTTGTTTGGCTTCTTCTTTTGATAGGCCTGTTTCTAAGTTTTTTCCAGACCAAGGATCTGAACGAAACACCCCATAAATGATACCTAGAGAATCCCAGCGACTTACCTCGTCTTTAAAATAATCAGTTAACTCAATACCCTTGGCTGTTTTTTCATAGACTTGCCAACCGTAAAGTCTTTGGTTCAATTGTCCCACTTTTTCTTTTAACGTCATTTGACGAATGAGTGTTTGTAACAAAGTCGCTTCCTACTTTCTTATTTAAAATAAACTTTGATTGTTTGTACTTCAAAAGGTTTAAAGGATACTTGTATTTGATGGTCATTAAAGGGCAGCTGCGCTTCTTCTTCTTCAAGCATGTTACATAACACAGCTTTTTTAATCATTTTTTCGCTCGTGATTTGGACTTCACTCTGACGATTCATATATTCATACAATCGGAGCACAACAGCTTCCTCATCTTCTGCTTTTTTCACCGTGTCAAGTAGCACATTTTCTTGATTGACTTTGAAAAAAGCCGTCTCGGATGCCGGCAACTCCCCGTCTAAAACCAGTAGAGGAACGTTTAAATCCAGTGCTGCTTCCATGGTTTTCCCGTTTTGCCAATTGCCTTCATGCGCATAGACGGAATAGGTAAAGGTGTGATTCCCGATATCCGCCTGTGGATAAGGGTCAATCGCTGATTTGATGAGCGTGATGCCAATCTTTTGGAAGTCGGCACTAAAGCCATACTTTGAATCAGACAAAACGCTGACGCCGTAATTACCTTCTGATAAGTCCACCCATTTTTGACCGCAGCTCTCAAAGCGAGCCCAGTCCCACGAAGTATTTTTATGAACCGGACGTGTGACGTTTCCAAATTGAATGTCATAAGTTGCTTCCAACGTATTCACGGCAATCGGTATTTGTGCTTTTAATAGCACTTGATCTAATTGCCAATTGATTTCCGTTTCAAAATCAAGTCGTCTTTTCCCATGGTTAAAGTGAATGTACTGGGTGATTGTCGAATTTTCAAATGGTCGGACGATTTTTAATGTGTCACGAATCTGACCTTTTTCCACCCACGATACTTCAGAAAGACGATTAACGGCCCAAGATGTTTCTTCATAATAGACGTCAATATCCCAGGCATCATAGTCCATTGGGATGTCTTCATAGGCAATGAGTTGATTTAATTTCTCACCTGCTGGAACAATTTCACGTTTGGCTTGCTTATCAAAGAGCGAAATGATTTCATAGTCTTCATTCATCTCAACGAAGAAATCTTGTGTTTCAAATTTATTGGCCACGGTTGGAAGAGGTGAAATGACAGGCTCTTTTTCTATCAGGCGAATCGTTGTAGCACTCAAGGATTCGATGCGAGGGAGTTGAACGAGAAGTTGACCATCAAACGTCTTTTGACTAATCAATGAATTCCCCGCTCCATCAGTGACCTCGCCCATATGGGGCAGTTTTACGGTACTTGTTCGTTCAAACCCTAGCGGATTATGAATCGTTCGTGTTTCTGGTTTGGCTTCAAAAGGCAAGGCAGCCAACAACGCATGACACTCCGTTAAGATTGCCTCATATTCTCGATCGGTTTGTTCGTAAACTTCTTCGATGGAACTGCCTGGCAAAATATCATGAAATTGATTCAGTAAAACGACTTTCCACATTCTTTCCAAAGCAGCTTGTGGGTACGTTTCAAAAGCATATTGTGTATATAGTTTTTCGAGATTTTGTAATAAAAACTCCATTTTTCGATTGTATTTTTTGTTTTTACCAATTGAGGTTAATGTTCCCCGATGATATTCAAAATAAAGTTCCCCATACCAAGTCGGTAGTTGTTCTTTTTGACTTAAGCGTTCAAAAAAGTCCCCTGCCCGATCACCGGTCAGTGTTGGCATATCCGGTAAAGGGGTTTTCAAACGTTTTTGAATTTCCAACATTTCCCTTGTCGGTCCACCACCACCATCCCCGTAGCCGTAAGCCAACAAGATTTCATCATTCACAGATTTTTGTTGATAGCGTTCATAACTTCCTTTTACCGTATACGAATCAAGCAAGCCGTTGTAAGTCGAATAATAAGGCGTTGGATTATAATGTTCGCTAATTGTAGTGATAAAATGTGTCAGTACTTTCGAGCCGTCAATTCCTTGCCAATAAAAAGAATCATAAGGAATTTGATTAAATTGGTTCCAGTTTAATTTCGTAGTCATAAAATAAAGTGTATTGGTTTTTTGTAAAATTTGCGGTAACGCGGCCGAGTAGCCAAAAACATCTGGTAGCCAAAGAATTTGACTGTCGACGCCAAATTCTTGTTTAAAGAAACGTTTACCATATAACACTTGACGCACAAGTGATTCTCCTGAAGTTAAATTACAGTCCGCTTCAACCCACATGGCTCCTTCTGCTTCCCAACGTCCGGCCTTAATTTTTTCTTTGATTTTCTCGTAAAGTTCCGGATAATGCTCTTTCATAAATTGATATTGTTGCGGTTGGCTATTAATAAACGTATAATCCGGATACTCATCCATCAATTGAAAAACCGTTTGGAAGCTACGTTCGCCCTTTTCAATTGCTTGTTGGACGGTCCAAAGCCAAGCCAAATCAATGTGTGTATGTCCGACAGCCGTCACTTTTTGTAGCGGCTGGTGATTTTCTAAATAAAGTGAATGCAAAATTTCTTTCGCTGCTTGAATGCCCGCATTGTACTTCTCTGAATAGGGCTGACGAAAATCTAGACAGTTGACTGCTGCGACCAGAACCTTTTGATAGGCGTCGGCATCCCCACCGAACTTCATCACACCACGCCACGCATCGTAAACCGCTAGAAAATCATAATAAAAGTCATAAGTCGCTTGGTCGTATGCAATCAAATGAAAAGATAATGGGAACTGCTTTTCTTCTCTTCCAGAAAAAATTGGAATACGAAAAGAAATTTCTCCAGATGCTTTCCAACGATCTTCTAAGACAACTTCGCGATGGTTGGCATCCAGCGCTTGGAGGTACTCTCCATTCAAATAAACTTTCATTTGTGGATTTGTACTATTATCGGACTGCAAAGGATCGGCATAGCCTTCAAAGGCAACGGGGACATCTGCCCACTCTTTTGGAATTTGAAAGGTGCCTTTTATGGTATAGTTTGTATTTTTTGTACCAAAATACGTGCCTTGCTCGTATCTCTCGAACCCTGATCCTTGATCTAAGAAAATAGGATCAATCGTTCTTCGCTCTTTTACTTTGTACCGGTTGACTTTAAAAAGTATCTTCCGAATTCGTTCAAATTCAAATTTTGGATAGGTCATTTTCACTGCTCCTCTTGTCTCAATTAATTGTTCCTTTTTCAAAAACATGCTGTGAGGGCTTTCATTCTAGCTCGCTTAAATAGGGAAGAGACCCAAATTAAGGATCGGTGCGACCTTTAATCTGGATCTCAAGAAATGAAGAACGAGAATGAATTTGCTGTCCAGTGATTGTATGCGGTTTGGACACACTCAAACGATTGAAACCCTACTTGGATGAAAAGGTTAAACCCTTCATCCAAGAAATCGCTTCTTGACAAAGCCCTCCACTTTTCCGCTGTCATCGGCGTGCCTATTTTTCAGCCGTTCCATTTTATTTTTTCGTGATTTTTAATCCAATTGATCCTAAGGCTGGACGTTGAATTGATGCGCCATCGATGAAACCATTTGGTGAAACCGTTAAACGCTCCCCTGTTGCTAAATCAACAATTTCATCACCGATGTTGGCTTCAATTTCGGTTAATGAAAATTCACCCAGTGGACTTGCTTCAATACTACGAAACGCATAATGAGTTTGACCATCTTTATTAAATGTGAGTTTCCAGTCATTCACACGATCTTTGGCTTGTGCACGCGTTTCATAAATACCTTCACCGTAGACATCTAACCAGGCACCGATTTCTAGAATTATTTTTGTTTCTTCTTCAGTAAAAGTTCCTTGCGGTGTCGGTCCTACACCTAGAATGAGGTTTCCTCCTTTATTCACAACATCAACAAAGGTATCTAATAAATTCTGACTCGTTTTAAAGGTTTCTACTGGCACGTAACCCCAGTCATTACCAATTGGAATGTTACTTTCCCACACTTTTGTTGGAATTTCAGACAATTCAGGAATTTTACGTTCTGGAGTCACATAGTTTTCATGACGTCCGCCCATCATCCGGTCAACCATAATCAACTCTGGATTTTTTTCGCGTGCAATTTCCGCCATGCGGTCCATTTGTAAATCTTCTTTCCCTTGACCAGCCCAACCACCATCTAACCACAGCAAGTCGATGTTGCCATAGTTGTGCGTGATTTCGTGGATTTGATTGTGGACGAATTGGACGTATTGATTCCAAATTTCCGGATACTCTGCTGTGTCATAACTTGCTCGACGCCCTTTAACTGTCTCATCGTCTAACCAATAGTATTGGGAGTACCAGTCCGCTTTTGAATAGTAAGCACCAATGCCTAATCCCTCTGCTCGAAAAGCATCAAAGACTTCCCCTAAAATATCACGTTTAAAGGGACTTAATTTCCCTCCAACTTTGTATTCCGTTTCCATCGTATTGTACATATTAAAGCCATCGTGATGCTTGGTCGTAAAAATACAGTATTTAAAGCCGGCTTTCTTACAAGTTTCTGCCCATTTTTTTGTATCTAATTCTGTTGGATTAAATTCAGAAATTAAATTCCAATAATCTAATTGTAATTGTTTAAAGTCTTTTCGAAACTCTCTGCCTTCTCTCGCCCAAACATCTTCTTCTGATAATTGCCAAGACTCGACAATTCCTGCTTGTGCATAAATCCCGTAGTGAAAAATCACGCCGAGTTTTAAATCTTGAAACCACTCTAATCGTTCCTTTAACATTTTTGTTTCAGGGTAAACGGTTAAATCTTCCACTTCTGTTCCTTTTGCTGTTTCAATATCCCCACGAATCTTACTCAATCAAATCGCCTCCGTCTATTAATAACTTTACTGTAAGCGCATTCTAACTTTAACGCAATGTGTAATTTTTCTGAACTATGTTTTTCAAATAAACATTGATAAAAAGCCTTTGTTACCGCTATCTATCAGCTGTTTCTAGATTTACATAGCGTTAAAAACAGCCTACTTTTATCATAGAAAAAAATGGGAAGAGACCCCAAAGAAAACCATATTGATTTTCTTTGGGGTCTTGGAAATGAAGCCCGTTGTTAATTATTTGCCCAGCGATCGTAGGCATCTTGGTAAACTTGGATGTATTCTTCCACACCCATGGATTCGATGGTTTTCACATATTTATCCCATTCATCAAACGAAGTAACGCCTGTAATGAATTTCGCTTCCATCTCTTCAGTATACGTTTGTAAGTCCGTTGCATTTGTAGCAACCTTATCATTTTCTTCTTTGGTTAAGTAAAGCAGTGGATATGGCACTTCGGCAACTGGTGTCATCTTCTCTTCTGTTTCTGCCACAACCCAGTCCATAAAGGCAGTATCTGGTTCTTCATCGGCACTCTTACGAATCGGCTCATGGTCCAAGACAATATTTGGTGTAACTAAACCGTAAGCTGGTGTGATTTTTCCACGGAACGATTCGGTATCATCTGGATTGACATCTGCTGTAAAGACGCGAACTTCTTCCCCATCTTTGGTTTTTGCTGTTTCCCAATAGACACCTTCAGGACCTTGTTCTAGGAATTTTGCTCCTTCTTCAGAGTAGAAATAGTCTACCCAACGTAATGAGGCTTCTACTGAAGGGTTTTTATGCGTGATTGCAAAGGCACCACGAGAGAGACGAGGGCTTCCTGCAATGACGGCTTCTTTTGAGTATTCTGAAGTCAATGGTTGGAATAATGGATCGTTCACCGCTTCTTTTTCATTTCGGCCAGTCGTAAACATACTATAGTAGTCGTTAAATAAGCCCAGTTGATTTTTTTGACCTTTTGCTTGCTTTTGGTCGTTCGATTGGCTATAAACTTCCTTATCTAATAACCCTTCGGAATAAAGTTTATTCATGTATTCCAAGAATCCTTTATAGTTTTCAGACATTGGCGTATAAGAAATGACTCCGTCGTCTTCTTGAATGCCTTTTACTTTGATCCCAAAAGCACCCATTAACCATAAACGAGTCCCATTCATTTCAACGTCCGTTAAAGGAATTTCATCTTTTTGACCGTTGCCATTTGGATCTTCGTCACGGAAGCGCACAAGTAAGTCGTATAATTCGTCGGTTGTTTTTGGTAACTCTTTTACTCCTAGATTATCTAACCATTCTCCGTTATACCACATTGGTTGTTGGTACCAAATAGCCGTTCCATTTCTTGGTACAAAAGGTAACGAATACACGTGACCATCTGGTGTGGTAATTGATTTCAAGATATTTGGATCTTCTTCAATTAATTTTGAAAGATTTGGCATAATTTCTGGTGTAATATAGTCTTCTAATGCAACTAAAATTCCTTGCGCACCATAATCAATTTCCATCGCTGAAGTTAAAGTGCTTGACCCTGCACCATAAATAATGTCCGTTAAGTCATCTGCAGCAAAAGCTAAGTTTAATTTCGTTGGGAAGTCGGCATTTGGTGGGGTGACATAGGTCGTTTTGATTCCTGTCATTTCCATGTACTCTTGCAAGGTTTGCATATCTTCCCATTCGGCTAGCCCCATGCCTGGTCCCATGATACTTAGGGTTAGTTCTTCGCCGTCTGCCACAATTGGAAACTGGCTCTCATTATTTAATTTAACCGAAGATTCGGCTTTTGAACTGCCTGTTTCTTTTCCTTTATCACTAGTACCTGTACCACAAGCGACTAATAATGTACTAAATAAAGCAATTCCCATCCCTAATACAAGCTTGTTTTTGATTCTCATTTACATTTTCCCCCTATCATTTTTTCCTTTTTCTAGTGAAATACGATTGTCGTTTCAACTAGAAATCGTCTACTTGTTCGCTTGCTAGACTTCTTCATCTAATTCTTACTTTCGCACGATGAACAAGTACGGTTCTTTTCGTCCTTGTTCGGTTCCTCTTAAGTAACGCCTTAGATGAAAACGCTGTCGCAACTCACAACTTAAATGTAAGCGCATACCCTCTTTTTGGCAATGTGTATTATTTAATCAATGTGTAGAAATAACAAAAGTTGATATAACAGGCTTTCCCATCTAAAAAAAGGTAAGATTTCCTAAAAAAGAATTCTTTCCTTCTTTTATTTTCTTTTCCATTTCGAATAAAAGAGAATAAAAAAAGGATTTTCTTTCGAAGTCTTCCCTCTCACTTCATTAAAAATAAAAGAATTTTAAATTAGAGTTTCACTCATAAATATGCTATGATAATAAAAAATCGATTGATAAGAAGGTGATTCCGATGACCAAAAAAAATTTCATTTTAATCTCTCCCCACTTTCCAGACAATTTCACCCCTTTTGCACAACAACTAAAAAAACACGGCCTACGAACTTTGGGAATTGCTGACGTGCCTTACGAGCAACTATCCCCTTCTTTAAAAGAGGCTTTGACTGAATATTATCGTGTAGATAACATGGAGGACTATGAACAAGTTTATCGAGCGGTCGCTTACTTTGCTCATAAATATGGTCGAATTGACCGGATTGAATCACATAACGAGCACTGGTTAGCATTAGACGCTCGTTTACGAACGGATTTCAATGTTGTTGGTTACCAGGTCCAAGAAATTCCAATGATTCGGCAAAAATCACACATGAAAGCAGTCTTTCGTTCGCTTGGCTTCCCAGTTGCTGACGGGCGTGTTTTTAAAAATCAAGAAGACGCCTTTCAACTAGCAGAAAAATTAAAGTATCCGGTGATTATTAAATCAGATAGCGGAGTTGGCGCGAGTGACACTTACAAAATTGACAATCAACAAGCCCTCCAGGCGTTTTTCACCCATTGGAATCCAACCGTGTCCTATATTATGGAAGCCTTTGTTTTAGGTGAGATTGAGACTTTTGATGGCCTAGCGGATGCAAATGGAAAAATCGTCTTTTATTCAACTTTTCATTATAGCGAAGCCGTGCTTGATACTGTTGAAAAAAATGGTGAAATGTTTTATTTTATTCCGCGTGAAATACCGGAAGATCTCATTCAAATGGGCAAGCGCATTGTTGAAGCATTTCATGTGAAAGAACGTTTCTTCCATTTAGAGTTTTTCCGGACGAAAAAAGAAGGGAAAATCATCCCACTCGAAGTGAATATGCGTCCTCCTGGTGGTCTGTCAGTTGATATGTTTAATTATGCAAATAATATTGATGTCTTTCGAGGTTATGCACAGCTCGTTGCCACGAATGAATTTACTGAAGAAGTCACCCGTCCCTATCATTGTGCTTACGTCTCACGAAAAAACCAAAATGCCCCTTACCGTTATTCCAATGATGAACTTCAGAGCATTTTAGGTAAAGGACTGATCAGTATCCAATCGATTCCAGGGATTTTCGCTCAAATTATGGGCGATGAGGGCTATCTCATTCGCACGCCCGATAAACAGCAACTTTTTGAATGGATCCAATTGATTCATCAATCAGGGAAGGAGGAGTAGCGATGCATTTTGAACGAAGAAAACAGTTCAGTCATTTTTTACAAAAAGAAATCGAATTTAACGTTTATGGTCATCACGGAAAACCAATCATCGTTTTCCCTTCCTCAGGTGGGAGCCAAAATGAATACGGAGATTTTGGTATGATTGCTGCTTGCCAATCTTTTATCGACCAAGGACTCGTTAAATTTTATACACCTGATTCTTATGATAAAGAGTCATGGTTTGCAGTAGAAAAAAGCCCGACCGAAATGGGAGATGCTCATAATCGATACGATCAATATATCATTCAAGAACTTGTCCCTTTGATCAAAAAAGAAAGTCAATGGTCTGGCGCTTTAATGGTGACCGGTTGTAGTATGGGGGCTTTTCACACGATCAATTTTGCCTTGCGCCATCCGGACGTGTTTGATATTAGCGTAGCTTTGAGTGGTTCTTACGACGCACGTTTTTTCACTGGCGAATACGGAGACAGTCCAAGCGTTTATTTCAATTCACCGATTGATTATCTAGAAAAATTACATGACCCTTGGTTCCTTGACCGCTATCGTCAAAACACGTTTATTATTTGTGTCGGCCAAGGTGCTTGGGAAGAGCCCCATGTGGCGGATACACGACGACTGGAAAGTATATTCGAAAAGAAAAAGATTCCTGGTTGGTTTGATTATTGGGGATTCGATGTTCCCCACGATTGGGATTGGTGGCGGATGCAAATGCCTTATTATTTGAAAAAGTTAGCTGAACAAGGAAGAAGCTAAAGGGAAGAGGGGTTGTGACAGCTGTCACAACCCCTTGTTGTTTTACGTCCATTTGATGGATACATGGGCACAACAGTCTGAGTTTTCGAAAACTTCACGAAATTCGAGCAATTGAAAAAGCCAATTGCTCGAACTTTCTTCCAGTTTTTCAGAACAACACGCCTTTGTCCCCTTTTTTATTGGCTACAATAAACTAGAAACTCCCCAAAATGGGTTGCCCAATACTTCTCAGAATGGGTTTCATCCGCGAGGATTCGAAACCAAATTTTTTCTAATGAATGACCGGTTCGTAGCAGTGTTTGATAATACCAAAGGGAGCTATTTAAATACACTTGGTTCACATTTCGAGTAGTGAAGCTTTGGTCGGCTACATTTCCTTCGCTTGTTCCTACTTGTAAGTAGACCTTCGTCTCGGGATGAAGCGGATGACTTCCAACATAGTCTAAAAACGTTTCATCGTTGACCCAAGAAGCAAGAGAAAAAATACCTAATCTGCCAAAAACATCAGGGTAAGCTGCCCCCATATAAGCTGTCATCAATCCCCCTAGGGAACTTCCTGCTAGAAACGTTTGATCTTTTTCAGTCTGTGTCCGGTAAGTTCGATTCACAAAAGGCATCACTTCCTCAACAATCCACTGCGCATGCCATTGGCCAAGTCCACCAATCGTCTGAGTTTTTTCCACTTCTGTAGGGCTCATTTCCCAAGGAGTGTATTCCATTAAACGTCCTTCTCCATCATGATCAATCGCAACAATCATGATTTCAGGAATTTGAGCGTTGCGTTTGAGATGGGGAATTACTTTCCATGAATGGCCTGAATAGGCTTCACGGCTATAAAAAACGTTTTGACCATCATGCATATAAAGTACTGGGTAACGCTGTGCTTGATTCTCTTTGTAAGTTTTAGGTAAGAGAACACGAACCCTTCTTTCTTTTTTTGTATACGGAACAAATAAATGATGCGTGTGCAATTGTAAGTAATGATCGGAATCTTTTTTTAACAAGGTTTGCCTCCTTTACTTTTTTTCTGATGAACAAACTGTTGAAATTCTTCAAAGACGCGCACCTGTTCTGTTTCTTCTAGTTGTTGCCATTTTTCAAAAAAAGCCACACTGGTGGGATGATAGGTCTTTTCCTCCACTTCTTCGCTTAACATAAAGCGGCGAGAATAGTCCTCAAAGCCTTTCTTTTCTCCAATAAATTTGGGTTGTCCTTTGACTGCACTCGCTTTTTCAATGAGACGCATTTCATTTAACAACGCCAAGTAGTCAGCGACAAAAATGGGCATCTCCGCGTTCCGAAAGGTCAATACCCGTTTGGCTAAAACGTGGTTCACCTCTACGGGTTCAATCAGTTGTTGATTTCGGTATAAAGTGAATAAATATTGTTGCCATAAATCTTCTGGGAAAGTATATTTCTTTTCCTTTAACCAAAGCAATTCATCTAAAGCCATGTCTACTTGATTGATGCCTTTTTTGATTTCACTTGCGACTTCTGGGCGCACCCCTAAATGATCGGTGAAGTGCGTGATGCCCAAAGCGATTTCTTCTTTGTTTTTTTTTGATTTTAAAATAAATTGATACTTCACAGCCTTCCCGCACTGGCAATATAATTTGTAACGTTTCTTTTTACGATTATAGTTTTCATCAATATTAACCGTTTCGAAGAGCCACTCCTCATCGATCAAATAATGATGATTGAGAAAAAAAGAACCCATTTGATACTTTTTATGGACTTCAATCAGCTCTCGTTGCGGTATGGTTAGCCGTTGATAAATTTCTTGCCGGTTCTTAACAGTCAACGTTTTTCGTCCTTCTAAAGGATATTCTGCGAGTTGATAGGTTTTGGGATACCACCTTTTATAGACACTCAAATGATCTGCTAATTTTTTTGACACGTAATCACTCCTGGGTAAATAAACCTGTTTCTTCCTTTTTTACTATACCATAAACCAATCCTTGGATTCACGCGACTTGTTTTCTATCAGTGTGTTATACTATTTTTAACTTAATGGAGGTGTTCTTTTGAAAAAAAATTTACTGGCTTTCGGTGGGATCCTTGCTGCTTTCCTTTTACTTTTGGGTGGCTATCTGGCTTATCTTTTTATTGATTATAATCGTTTACCCGATGAACAAAAGCTAACGGCAACCAGCGGCCAATTAAAAACATTCGATCCACTACAAACAAGTTATACGGCGACAAGCTTTAATATTGGCTACGCCGCACATACAGCAGACTATAGCTTCTTTATGGATGGAGGGAAATATTCCCGTGCCTATAACAAAGAAACCGTCCTTGAAAATTTAGATGGGATCACTGAAAATCTTAAAACGTTTCATTCTGATTTTTTATTTTTACAAGAAGTCGATACTTGGGCTCATCGCTCTTTTAAGGTGAATCAAGTCGAACATTTAGAAAAAGAGCTTAACTATTACGACAGTGTTTTTGGGCAAAATTATGATTCGAGTTACTTGTTTTATCCCATCTTAAAACCAATTGGTAAATCGAACTCTGGTTTACTGACTATGAGCCAATTTCCAATTGAAGGTAGCATCCGTTATTCGGTCCCTATCGAAACAAATTTCAATAAATTCTTTGATCTCGACCGTTCCTTCACTGTTACGCAAACGACGATTGAGGAGCGCCCAATTACATTAATCAATGTGCATTTATCTGCCTTTACTGAAGATACGACAATCTTAGACAATCAAATAAAAAAATTAGCCAAAATAATGGAAGCAGAGTATCAAAATGGACGTAGTGTCATTGTCGGTGGTGACTTCAATCATGATTTATTAGGCAATAGCCCTGACGTCTTTGGAACAGAACAAACGATTGAAACTTGGACCCATCCCTTCCCAGAAAACTTTTTATCCGAAAATTTTTCTGTCGTGAAAAAAGATTTTTCTGAAGCAAAAATCCCCACTGTTCGAGCAAACGGAACTGGATATACGCCTGGCGAAACTTTTGTTTCATTAATTGATGGCTTCATCGTATCAAAAGATGTCTTAATTGAAAAAACAGAAGTTCATGATTTAGGTTTTGCCAATTCTGATCACAATCCTGTGACCATTACCTTTTCTTTTCAAGAACAAGAGTAAGGAGAACCAAATGAGGAAGATTTTCAACCAATTTTATCAAGCGGCAGATTTGGAGAAAGCAAAGAAGATGGCTGCTTATATGCGCAATCAGTTCCCTTTTTTAGGTATCTCTGCTCCTGATCGTCAAAAACTTGCCCGTGAATTTTATCAAACCAGCAACCCGTCCACAATCGATTGGGACTTCGTCTTTGAATGTTGGGAAAAAGAGCAGCGAGAATTTCAATACTTGGGCACGGACTATCTCTTGCGTCTAAAAAAACAACTGACCACCGAAGACCTTCCAAACATTCGACAATTAATTGAAATGAAATCTTGGTGGGATACGGTCGATGCCCTTGATGCCCTACTCGGTGTCCTCGCGCTAGATAACCCGAGTGTCGAATCCTTGATGCTTGAATGGAGTACCGACGAAAACTTTTGGATCCGTCGTGTCGCCATCAATCATCAACTTTTGCGAAAAGAGCAGACGAATACCAAACTACTCGAACAAATAATCGTCAACAACTTCGGTAGTCAAGAGTTTTTTATTAACAAAGCAATTGGCTGGAGTTTACGCGATTACAGTAAAACCAATCCGGATTGGGTACGAGATTTTCTTGCCCGGCACACCGAACAAATGGCTTCTTTAAGTATTCGTGAAGCGAGTAAATATTTATAAAAGCCCTCGACTAGTTTTTTAGTCGAGGGTTTCATTAATTATTCAATTCTAAGTTTACAGCAACCAATATACGCTTCGGTCTCCGGTAATGTAATCGTGTTTTTGGTGAAATCTATTGCTTTTTTGTTTTGTAAATCGATTACGCGAAGCAATTTATTTTCTATATTATTCAAGCTTATTTGATTTCCTGATAGTTCATGGCGATAAAAAAGAAAAAGTTCCTTTTCTTTTTTAGTTGCATACACACCACTATGTTCTCCAAAATCAAATGGTCGAGTGTCATAAATTCCTTCACCAAATATTTCAAGCCAATCGCCCAGCCTATTCAAGAGTTGCACAGATTTTTCTGGTAAAGTACCATCAAATTTTGGACCAATGCCTAGTAACAAATTCCCTCCTTTTGAGACAATTTCCAAAAACATTTCGAGAACTTCTTCAAAAGGTTTGTAAACATCATCTTTTAGATAGCACCAGTTATCAGCTAAAGTAATACAGCTTTCCCACGGATCATGAATGATTTTCGATGGAACTTGTTGCTCTGGCGTTCGATAGTTTTCGTAAATACCACCAATTGTTCGATCTGCAACAATTAAATCGGGGGTTTTTCTTCTAACATCTGCTATGATCGCATCCATATCCAGCATTTCATTGTTCGATGCATTTACCCAGCCACCATCTAACCATAAAATATCTAAATCTCCATACTCAGTACAGATTTCTTTAATTTGGGCATGTGTGAAGTCATTAAATTTCTTCCAAATTGAAGGTTTTTCCAATGGATCGTAGTTAGCAATACTACTGTCTGCATCTTTTCCAGGTATCCAGTAGTAAGGAGAGTGCCAATCTGGTTTAGAAAAATAAGCACCTATTCCTATGTCAACTGCTCTAAAAGCTTCCAGAACAGACCGATACACATCTGCTTGTGGCTGACTACTATACGGACATTGAGGGGACGTTATTTTAAAATCACTCACTCTTGTATCATATAAAGAAAAACCGTCATGATGCTTAGTCGTAAAAACAATATACTTTACACCATTTTTTTTACAAATGTTTGCCCATTGAGTTGGATCGAATTTTATAGGATTAAATTCTTTCATTCGATCCCAATAATCAACCCTTAGTACATCTAAATCATCGCGCCACATTCCATTTTTCCGTGTCCAATCCGCGTTTTTGACTAATTGCCAGGATTCTCCCATTGCGGTTTCTGTATAGAGTCCCCAATGAAAGATGACGCCAAGCTTTTGGTTTTGAAACCATTCTAACTTTTTTTCTAATCCTCTCGAAATCGGTCGTTCCACCTCTGTCATATCAATTGGAATGATATCTTCTCGTAATTGCGTCATTTCATTCTCCTATCTAAATCTCGCTTCGTATTAATTATTTGCAAATCGATCATAAGCATTTTGATAAATTTCCTCTACTTCACGAATCCCCATTTTTTCTAGTGTTTCTACATACTTCTTGTAATTAGAAAGTGGTTCGACTCCCGTAATAAATTTTGCTTCGGCTTGTTCAACTAAGACATTAACATCAGTCATGATATCTGCAACTTTTTGGTTTTCTTCTTCCGTCAAGTGCATAATTGGGAAAGGAACTTCCTCATATTTTAAGATTTTTTCGCGAACTTCATCAAAAAAGAAATCTTTTAAAATACTTTCTTCATTTTTATCAACTCGGATGTCATCTTTAATATCAACTTGTAATCCTGGAGCATTAAATCCATAGTCTAAAGCTACACGGCCTCTTGCCTCTTCCATCTTATCACTATCATTTCCTGTAAAGACTCTGACTTTCTCTCCGGAGTCATTTTCAGTAAATTCCCAAAAGTCTCCTTCTGGTCCAACGTTGATTAAATCGCTTCCTTCTTTGGTATATAGATAATCTACCCAGCGAATAGCAGCAGCAGGGTTCGGATTATTCTTAGAAATAGCAAATGCGCCACTTACCAAACGTGGATGACCCGGTGTTAAAAAGTCCTTACTTAATTCTGATTTTATTGGATGAAACATTGGATCTTTTACTGATTCTTCGATTGTTTTACCCGTTACACCATTTGAGTAGAATGCTTCAAATAAACCGACATCACCTTTTTGAACTTTTGCTGAAAAAGTATCATATGATTGAGAAAAAATTTCTTTATCTAATAGTCCATCTGTAAATAATTGATTCATATAAGTTAAATAAGCTAAATAATCATCGGTTGCTGGAGAAAACCGGACAATCCCGTCGTGTTCTTCAATTCCTTGAGTTTTCACATTGAAAGCTGGCAACAACCATGTTCTTAAAACGAGCATACCATTTCCACCTGAAAATGGAATAACATCTCTGCCTTCTTTTTCCTTAAAATGTTGTTTGAAGTCTGTTAATAATTGATAAAGTTCATCTGTTGTTTTCGGTAATTCTTGAACATTGAGCGCTTCTAACCAATCATTGTTATACCAAAGAGGACTAATATACACCGGAACAGAATCTTCTAACGGGAAAATCCGCGGTAATGCATAAATATGTCCATCTGGAGAAGTGATTGATTCCCGAATTCCAGGATTTTCTTCCAAAACCTTTACTAGATTTGGTGCATACTCATCAATTAAGTCTTCTAAAGGTAGTAATAATCCTTGATTGCCATATTCAATTTGGCGAATATTTTTCAAATGATACCCTGCACCATATAAAATATCTGGTAAATCATTTGAGGCAAAAGCCAATTGCATTTTCACATAAAAATCACTATCAGGAACTTCAATATAATCAAATTTTATGTTGGTTAATTCTTCTAGAGCTTGTGCAGAAGCATTCTCTTGGTAAGGTACTTGACCTGCAGGAAGCATCATTGTCATTTTTATTTGTTCATCTGAAATCGGATATCCGGTAGTGGCGATTTGTTCTTTTTGTTCTCCTTCTACCGATGACTCCTTGTTTCCACATCCTGAAAAAGCAAGCAAAGCTAGACCTAATGATATTCCCACTAATATTTTTTTCTTCATCGTTTTTTGTTTGTTTCAAATTTAATCAATAATAATAGCCAATCATGTTATTTTGAAACAAACGCTTCCCTCCTTTATAATTTAATAATGGTTAACCCCTTTTAACAATTTATCCTCCCTTCAAAAAAAGAATGCGCTTTCAATAAATTGTGATAACTGTTAAAATAATTATATACTTTTGAACAATTATTTCAATATTTGAACGATAGAATAGAATTAGGTCATCATAATTCAAATAAAAGTTCACTTCGGTTCATTTTAATGGTATCGTTAGATAAAATCTTCGTTTCTCTCCCAAGAAACAGATGCACTAAATACGTATAAGGAGTTTTATTTTATGTCAAAAGAAGCTCGATTAAAGCAAATTACCGAATTAATTCAAGAGAAAAAAAGAATTCGACATGAAGACCTTGTAAAAATAACCTTTTCTAGTATTTCTACTTTACGAAGAGATTTAATTGATTTAGAAAAGAAGGGTGTTCTCAAGCGTCACAGAGGAGAAATTGTTTTAAATAATTTTAATACGTTAGAACCTACACACCAAATCAGAGAACATGAACAACTTGAACAAAAAAAATTGATTGCGAATTTAGCAAAAGATTTTATCGGACCCGGCATGTGTGTCTACTTAGATTCTAGTACGACTGTTTGTGAATTATGTCCATACTTAGCTGATATTGAACATCTTATTGTGATTACAAATGGTTTAAATACTGCTCATTTACTTTCACAGTATGCAAATCCCAGCATGCAGATTTTTATTACAAGTGGAGAAGTCCAACATCAAAGTCCTTCGATTATTAACATTGATTTAGAAAGTTCCCTAATTAATCACTTTAATATTGACTTAGCAATCTGTTCTGCTAGAGGAATCGATGCTAATGGTGTCTACGAGGCCAGCCTTGGTCAAGCTTACTCTAAAAAAAGGATACTAGATAAAGCCAAAGAAACACTTTTACTCATTGACAGTTCAAAATTTTCCAAAAATAGTTTTTTTAAAATTAACGATTTGCATTCCTACAAAGCAATTATTTCAGATGAACTACCAATTAAAAGCATTCTAAATACGGTAGAGAAACTTGATATTGAATGGATTGCAAAATAACTTACTAAAATCTGAACACGATAAAAAGACAAATTTCGTCTTTTTCAACAAAAGGGACTGTGATTTTTCTCCCCTCTCAAAAGTTCGACTTAAAATCTAACTACTGAGATTGGTGCAATTTTCACGGTCCCTTTTTCTAGTTTCATTCTTAACTCAATTGTTTTCCATTACTTGAAATGACTTGTTTGTACCAGTCAAAAGATTTTTTCTTTGAGCGAGTGTAGCTACCTTCCCCCTGATTGTCGCCATCGACGTGGATAAAGCCATAGCGTTTACTCATTTCTCCGCTTGAAGCACTCACAATATCAATACAGCCCCAAGCAAGATAGCCGATTAAATCAACGCCATCTTCTTCTACGGCTTTCACCATCTCACCAATATGTTTGGCTAAATAATCAATCCGGTAGTCATCAGAAATCGTCCCATCTGCCTTCACTTCATCCACCGCGCCTAAACCATTTTCAACTAAGAAGAGCGGTTTTTGATAACGGTCATAGACTTCGTTTAACGTAATCCGTAACCCTTTTGGATCAATCGGCCAGCCCCATTGGCTCGCTTCAAGATAAGGATTTTTAGCAGAAGCAAAGAGGTTCCCTTCTGCTAGACTCACTGCACTTGGGTCGGCGGAAATACAACGACTATTGTAATAAGAAAAGGCGATAATATCCACGGTATAGGCTTTTAGAAGCTCTAAATCTCCCTCTGCGATTTCAAGGTCAATTCCATTTGCTTCAAAAAACTTCCAAGCATAATTTGGATAATAACCTCGTGCCTGAATATCGACAAAGAAATAGTTTTCCCGGTCAACTTGTAAAGCTTGCCAAACATCTTCTGGATTACACGTAAATGGATACGTGCTTCCCGCTGCAAACATACAACCAATTTGATTCTTTGGATCGATTTCTCGAGCCATTTTTGTAGCAAGCGCACTCGCGATTAATTCATGATGGGTCGCTTGGTATTTGATTTGCGTCTGGTTTTCACCCTCTTCAAAGACTAAGCCCGCCGCCATAAAAGGTGCATGCAAAATCATATTGATTTCGTTAAAAGGCAACCAATGGGTCACTTTCCCTTGGAAACGTGTAAAAACCACTTCACATAAACGCAAATAATGGGAAATCATTTCACGACTGCGCCAAGATCCAATTGTTTCAATCAGATAAACAGGAACATCAAAGTGAGAAATCGTTACGATGGGCTCAATCCCATATTTCAAACACTCATCGATCACTAATTCATAAAAACGTAAACCAGCCTCATTCGGTTCTTCCTCGATCCCTTTTGGGAAAATTCGTGTCCAAGACAGACTAAATCGATAGGCTTTAAATCCCATTTCTGCAAACAGCGCGATATCTTCTGCATAATGATGATAAAAATCAATCCCTTTGTGAGAAGGATAATATTTTTCTTCATCTAAGGTGAGATTTGTGTCCAATCCACGAATCATTTTCCCGCGGCTGTCTCCTGTTGGACATAAGTCAATACTTGAAAGGCCACGTCCATCCACGTTAAAAGCCCCTTCGCATTGGTTCGCTGCCGTTGCGCCACCCCATAAAAAGTTCTTCTTCAATTCCATCCTCATCCTTTCTAACTTAGTCTATTAACACGTTAATTAAATCCATTCCTTGTTTTGTTTCTTCAATATTTGCAGCAATCACATCTAAATATTGATCGGTATTTGTAATGACAACGGGGGTTTCAAGACTAAAGCCAGCTTCTTCAATAAGTGGGATATCAAAGATTAGTAATTTTTGACCTTTTTCAACCGTATCTCCTTGTTTGATCAAAGCCTCAAAACCTTTACCTTCTAATTGGACGGTATTAATTCCCACATGAATTAAAATTTCAATGCCATCCGTTGAGGTAATTCCAATTGCATGTAGCGAAGGAAACAATGTCGTAACCGTTCCAGCTACTGGTGCAACCACAATTCCTTCTGTCGGTAAGACGGCAACCCCTTTGCCTAAAATTTCCATTGCAAAAGCATCATCTTTAACTTCTTTCAAAGGAATGACTGTTCCTACTAATGGACTTCCTAGAACGATTGTTTTTAATTTTTTCTTACTTTTAACGACAGGCACTTCTTCTGTCACTACGATTGAATGATTTCCTGATAAAGCGACTTCTTTTTTATCTTTAAATAAAAGCATCGTTAACACAAAGCCTAAAATAAAACTAATGATTACTCCGGCAAAGGCGACATATAAATTATCCATGGTACCATCTGGATTCATCATACCTGGAAATTCAAAAATTCCCATTCCACCCATGACAAATTTCCTAAAGTTGAAAGCTCCGTAAAACCCACCACCTACTGCTCCAGCAATACAACTAATAATAAATGGTTTTTTCAAAGGAAGTAAAATCCCATAAATTGCGGGTTCTGTAACACCAAAGATTCCAGAAATAAAGTTTGGAATCGTCATTTCTTTTAGTTTTTTGTCTTTCGTTTTAAAGAAAATCGCTAAAACAACTGCAGAAGTGGCAAAGGTACAGGCAAAGAAAGGCATCATGACATTATCATAACCATTTGTCACGATATTATTAATGTAGATTGGAATAAAGCCCCAATGTAACCCAAAAATCACTAAAATTTGCCACGTGCCACCAACTACGGCACCAGCTAACATCGGTGAAAAATCACGGATATTCATAATGGTTTGCGCAATGAAAGTCGAACCAAAAGTGACAAAAGGACCGATTAAAAGAAGTCCAACTACTAAGGATACAACGAGGGTCAATAAAGGAACGATAAAGAATTTAACTAAATCAGGAATGATTTTATTTAAAAGCTGCTCACATTTACTTGCAAAGAACACCACAAAAATCACCGGTACAACGGTTGAAGTATAATCCATTGAAATAATGGGTAAACCAAAGAAATCAATGTAGATTGGTGAAGCAAACATCGTTCCTTCGAACAAAGTATAAAGTGGTTCCATACTTCCAGATAAGGTGGAACTTTGTAATCCTGGATAACACATAATCGCTCCTACGACAAGTCCGACCATTGGTTTCAAGCCAAATTTTTTCGCAGCAGTGTACCCTAAGATGACTGGTAAGAACATGAATAAGGCATCACCGATTCCGTTAAAAACAATGTAGGCACCTGACTCTGCACTATACCAACCAAGTGTTTCAAACAGAGTGTTTAGCCCTTTTAACATTCCAGTTGCAGCCATGACTCCTAAAATCGGTTGAAAAATCCCTGAAATGACATCGATAAAAGCATCTAAAGGCTTCATTTTTTGATTAGAAACAGTTGCTTGATTTCCTTCAATATTGCCTAATAATTGTTGGACTTCATGGTGAACTTCTGCCACATGATTGCCAATCACGACTTGATACTGTCCGCCACTTTTCATGACGGTGACAATTCCTTCCATATTTTTTAATACATCGTCTTGTGCGATGTTGTCATCTTGTAATTTAAAGCGTAAGCGCGTAATACAATGACTTAAACTGCTCACATTTTCTTTTCCACCAATATTTTTAACAATTTCTTTTGCTAGTGATTCATATTTTCCCATTACCATTTCTCCTTCAATATAATTTTTCTGATAAAAAGACGTGACGATCCTCCTTATGGTTTTTTTATATGAAGGTTAAGCCAACTGAATGTAACTATCCTTATAAATAAACTTACTTTGATACTTGAATAATTCTAGAAATGTGAATACTTAAGTACAAAACTTCCTCTTCACTTAAGGTATAGGCATATTTATCTTGAATAAACTTCTCGATTTTCCCTACACAAGCAGTTGCCTCTGGATAACGGGTTTTCACGAGAGACATCATCTCTCCCACTTCTTGTACTTCGTAAGTTTGATTCGAAAATAAACGTTGAGCAAAAAATTTAAGATGAGTAATAAAACGATGATAGTAAACAGAATGCATATCAATTTCAATTCCTAAAACGATTCGCACGATTTGTTCAATTTCTTCGATTAATTTTGTCATTTCATGTACGGATTTTGTTGCTTGCTTTAATTGCGCATTCACTAAATGAATTGCAATAAAACCTGCTTCATCTTCTGGCAACTCAATCCCAGTCATGTCACGTATTAAATTGACAGCAAATAATCCCGCTTGGTACTCTTCTTGATAAAAACGTTGAATATCCCAGAGCATGACATTTTTTACCGTAATGCCTTGTTTCTTTCGTTCCACTGCCATATAAATATGATCACATAGATGTAGAATGACGCTCTCATTGATGTCGGCGCTCACATGTATTTTTGCGTATCCAAAAATTTCCTGTGTCCATTCAATAAACTCGATCGGAATGGTCTCAACAATTTCTTGTAATTGCTTGTTCGCTTGAATGTCTTTTAATGAAAAAACTTTTTCAATTCGTTCAGGAGCGATCTCATCGCCAACTACAATGTTAAAGCCTAGACCTTTCCCCATAGCAATCACTTCTTTATTATCTGTATCCATTGCTAGGACCGCATTATTATTTAGTTTTTTTAGATAAATCAAAGAACTCCCCTCCTCTATATCAAAGTATAAAAAAAGACCTATGCATCGATAAAGACACTTACGTCTAAAAACAGTAAGTTCTCATCAATATCATAGGTCAAGCTTGCTTTTGTCGCAATAACTATCCTTTTCTCTACTCTATTCTACTGAAAGTTTTCAAATTGTCAAGATTGACGGTTATTCATAAAGTTCAATTTTAATCACCGTATCAACTTCATCTGGAAGCGCATAGGTAAAGTGAGAGACCCCACCAAATTCTAAAAAGGTCACAGAATCAAAAGCTTTTGTCGTCCAACTATCCGAAACCTTTATTTCACTGCCATCGTACAAGAGCGAAGCACGTTTAATTCGCTCTTTCGCCAGTCCCGGAACAGCTAATGGACCAATCGGTTGATCAAAAACATGCGCATAGAGAATATTCTCTTTTTGAGTATAGTACCCCCACTCCGGTTTCGATAGTTCTTGAGCCATCCCACAACCATAAATCGATTCACTGTTATTTGTCATCCAGTCGTTGAAGCCTTGGAGAATGGTTAAACTTTCGTGGTTTATTTTCCCTTTGGCATCTGGACCAACATTTAATAACATATTTCCATTTTTGCTGACACATTCAACGAGCTTCCGAATTAATGTTTTGCTTGTTTTGTAATCTTTATCAATTGGATTATAGCCCCAGTTGTTGTTCATGGTAATACACAATTCCCAAGGGATGGGAATTCCTGCGTTATTGACAATACCTTCGGGCGGTAAGAGCTGTTCTGGACTAAAGAAATCGCCAGAATAATTGCTTGGATTTTCAGAAACGATACTTCCAAAAGCTTCCCCTGAAGTTTCTAAACGATTATCAATGACGACATCTGGTTGATGTTTACGAACCATCGCCATTAGTTCTTCTGCCCGCCACTTTTCTCCTGTCATCTGATCGTAAGAAAAGTCAAACCATAAAATATCTAGCTTGCCGTAATTCGTCACTAATTCTTCCACTTGGTTGTGCATGTATGTTAAGTAATTATCAAAGTCAATGACTTCATCTTTATAAGCTTCTTGACCGCGTAAGGGATGGTGCCAGTCGTTATACTTTGGATAATCCGGATGATGCCAGTCAATTAAACTAAAATACAAACCAACTTTCAATCCTACTTCTCTCAATGCGTCCACATACTCAGCAATTAAATCCCGACCAATCGCTGTTTTTGTCGCTTTAAAATCCGTATACTGACTATCAAACAAACAAAAACCATCATGATGCTTAGCTGTTAACACCACGTATTTCATCCCAGCTTCTTTTGCTGCTTTTGCCCAAGCTTTCGGGTCATAATCAGTGGGATTAAAGGCCTCAAAATATTGATAATATTCTTCCGTACTCATCCGATCATAAGTTTGCACCCATTCTCCTCGTCCTGGAATCGCATACAATCCCCAATGAATAAACATCCCAAAGCGATCTTCTCGAAACCACTTGGTTCTTTCTAAAATTTTCTCTAAACTATTGGACATGCTGTTACACTCCTTATATTTTTTCTAAAAACAATCTAATCAGTTTTGGTAAAACTCCTGGATTGATTCATAACGTTCCGCAGGTTTTTCAGCCACTGCCTTCATTACAACCTCGTATTCCAAACCTGAAAACTCCGTTTGTTCTTGTTCTAATGGGATAAAACGATTTTGTTGTCTGATTTCTTCTAAAACAGAAGCTGGATACTCCCCTACTGACACTCCACACGACTAAAGCCGTGGGGTTCTTAGGTAATAGCACCTAACGGTACTAAATTTACTAAGCGATCCCCGAAAGTCCTTCGGTTTTAATATTTATGCTTGCATTGATATCTCTATCGTGAATCACTCCGCAATCAGAACAAGTCCATTCACGAATATCCAGTTCTTTTTTACCGTCATTATGACCGCAAGAAGAACAGATTTGCGAACTTGGGAGGAATCGATTGACTCGAACGAGTATTCGACCTTTCCATTCTGACTTGTATTCTAATTGTCTAGTAAATTCACTCCAAGAGACGTCTGAAATTGACTTCGCTAATTTGTGATTCTTAACCATTCCTTTTACATTGAGATCTTCAATACAAATGACTTGATTCTCATCAGTTAGTTTTGAAGAAAGTTGATGTAAAAAATTGGTTCTTTGGTTTTGAATCTTTTCATGAATGCGAGCGACTTTCACACGTTGTTTTTGATAGTTGCGACACTCATCTAATTTTCGATTGTGCTTCCTTGCAACTTCTAAACGCTTAGAAAGCTTTCTTTGCTCACGTACTAAACGCTGTTCAAGAGAGCGATAGAATCGATTGTTGTCAATCTTCTCTCCTGCGGATGTGATACAGAAATGATCTAAGCCTAAATCTAATCCGATGGCGTTTGTCACAGGTTTTTTTTGAATGTTTTCAGTATCGACTAAAAACGTTGCAAAATATTTACCCGATTTCGATTGGCTAATCGTTACGTTCATTAGTTTCCCGTTGAATCGCAATCCTTCTGCCATCTTGACCCAACCAACCTTTGCGACATAGAAATATCGACCATTAACCTTCATCCCCATTGCAGTTCTGTAAGATTTTTTTGAATATTTTTTACTCTTAAATTTTGGAAAACCAAATTTAGACTTAAACGTATTTTTGTACGCTTTATTCAAATCCATCGTCACTTGACTTAATGGTTGTGCTTCGACTTCTTTTAACCAAGAATATTCTTCTTGTTTTTTCAGCCCAGCGTAGGTCAATTTATTTTCAATGTATTCAGGGTCTTCTTTTTTCATCTTATCATTCGTTATGCGTTGGTCTAATAGAAAGTTCCAATAAAACCGGACACAACCAAAAGTTTTTTGAAATTGAATTTCCTGACGTGCATTAGGATAAATTCTGATTTTATGCGCCTTTTTCATTTCTGTACACCTCCTTAACTTAATCAATATCTTGTTCTTTGATTCTCTACATATCGTTTGATTGTTTCGCTAGATACATTTCCTGCGGTAGATACAAAGTAAGATCGAGTCTAAACACTAGGCATTCTGCTTAAATGCTCAAATTCTTGTCTAAGGTCTTTCGAAGTTCTCCCTTTGATCACCTTCATTACTGATGCTGGTGATTCAGTCGGTTGAACATTAACGAACAGATGACAATGATCTTTGTCTGTCTCTATTGCTAAAATGTTCCACTCGTTGTCGTTACAAATTTCTGATACGAGCTGTTTAAATCTAACGTCCACTTCGGAATCAACAAATATTTTTCGACGATATCTAGGACAAAAAACAAAGTGGTAATTGATTAACGAAACAGTTGTTTTTGAATGTCTGTATTCGTTATCCATGATTTGATTCTATATCAGGATGTGTTCGAATTTAATTATTATATACACAAATATTAAAACTTATTCCTTTGTTGTGTAGAGTTTTGTTCACGTAGATTCGCTACTTCTACGCAGTTCTCTTATGAACTTCTTACACTTTCATGCAAGCACAGACTATCTCTTATCCGTTGGCATTACCCAGTACGGCGAAACCACTTCGAATCGCTTGATTCTACTTCCCTCAAGAGGAATAGTCGTTGAACCTTCCTATTTCTAGGCTTGGATGCTGATTTTCGATTATCTAGGCACTTAGGATTTAACCTTATGCGATCTAACTTATTTTTTCTGCTTTCGCTACATTCACGCTTAGGTTTGATTATCCTTACGTTATAGTTAAGTTAGCTTTACGAGTTCCCAGCAGTTCAGTTTCTTCATTGGACGAGCTGAGTTTTTAGATCGTCACTAAATGCAAGTTTCCCTACATTCTTACAGTACGTCTCCGAGCGATCATCCCACCATTAAAATAGTGGGTTTTCTCACTCGGAAATTCTGAAAATTCAAAAATCTGTTCCATGACTTGGCGCTTCTTGATTGTTGGTAATTGTTTAAACTGCTCTTTTGGGGCAATCAAGGCTGGATTTTGTTGGTATTTGTCAAAATTCCAATGGTCAAACAAACAGGCTCCCTCACGCCAATAAAACACCACATAAAAGAGTTCACCTGACCAGCCTGAAGTCACCAATTGAATGAGTGTTGGATGGGATAATTCTTGATAGAGGGTCACACTTTTTTGTAAAGTATCGATTGCTGCTACTCGATTCTCAGGACCATTCTGTGTCAGGCATCCTGAAATTTTGACAAAGAATTTTTCTCCCTGCTCATTTTGAAGACCAAAGCTAATATTGCCAGAATCATTTTGATCAAAAACACAAAAGACATGCCCAAATGACTTTAAAAAGGAAAAATCCACGGCCTCTTTCAATTCAAAATGGATACCATCTAACTCATGTTTCACATTTTTATTTTCCGTTCTTCTTCACTCCTAAAAACTTTATTTTCGCTACTAAGCTTACCATATAAGCCTCTGAACAGAAAGCCTTTTCAATTGATTTTATAATAAAAAACACTTGATTTATCAAGATTTCCCTTAATAAAATCAAGTGTCGTTTTATCAGCTAAATTATAGTTTTTTAACAAATTCTGATTTCAGTTTCATCGGCCCAAAGCCATCAATTTTACAATCAATGTTATGGTCTGAATCGACTAAGCGAATGCTCTTCACTTTTGTCCCCATTTTCAAAACACTTTGTGCACCTTTTACTTTTAAATCTTTCATAACTGTTACGCTATCGCCATCACTCAAAATATTGCCATTAATGTCTTTCACGATAAATAAATCTTCATTCACAGCTTCCTCGATGTCACTGGCTGTCCATTCATGCGCACATTCTGGACAAATAAATAAACCTCGATCCTCATAAGTATATTCTGACTGACACATTGGACAATTTGGTAATGCCATCTATCTTTTCCCCTCTTCCTAACAAAAGAATGCGTTTTAAACTGCTTGAAATCTAAATGCGTCACTCTTTGTTTTTTCATTCACTTATCAATATACCATGATTTCAAGAACTCTGCCACTTCTCCCGTTAGCCATAAAAAAGGGCCTACGAAAAAACGTAGCCCTTTTGATTGACACAAAGTCTTTTTCTAAATGGAGGCATGTTTTTGGGGGATATCCTTTCATTCAGCACTAGATGATCTGATTGGTTGCCCATTTGAAAGTCACACGAGCCGTCATGTCTCCTTCGTACCAAGCGGCAAAGTTCGTCCCCCAAACATTATTAAAGAGATTAATGAATAAGCCATCATTGAGATTTGGTATTTGGTTATCAAAGGTTAACAATGCACGACGACCGAGAGAAATTAACGGTGTATCAATCGTTGTTAAATTAAAACACCCCTCATAGCCTGTGTAAGTCATTCCTTCTTCAGAAAGCACATGCATGTTACGGTTACCATTTTCAAGAACATTTAACGGACTGACTGGACGATTCATTTTATGTATCACCCATCGTGTTGGATTGGCAACCTTAATACTTGTTTCCAACCAATAACCTTCTGGCATTCGATTGGCTTGCTTGTCTTCCCACTTATAAGCGAAATCGATACTGTGTTGTGCTAAATCCATGGTATAAACAAGGGTGTTTTTCTTTGGTACGCCCCAATTTTTCACTTCGTCTTCGAGATAAGCGACATCAATCGCAACTTGAATCACATCTCCATTGACATTCATTCGACTATCGACAATAAAAGGTTTTAAGATTTCATGACGAATTTGTGGATAGGCTTCAATACCACGACGACCAAAATCGCCTAGCGCCCAGCTCGTCGTCCAACGGGTTAAACGACTATACTGACTAAAAAATTTTGAATAATTACTAAAGTCAAAACGTTCATAAGATAGACCACCAAACTCCTTGCCCTCTTCAATTAAATCAAAGCCATCAATGATTAATTGGTTCATGGCACCTGTGGTACTGAACCCAAAAACAATCTCGCCAAATTCATAACGTGTACCTGGCATGATTTTTCCCTCTGCTTTGACAACTGGAATTTCTTTTTCTCCAGCGAGGAAGGCACGAGCTTCTACTTGTAAATCTGTTGGCAATGCGTCAATGCCTTTGTAGAGATAGTCTCGTTGTTCTTGCCAAGATTCCTCATAGATACTGTAGCGACGGCTATCGGCTTTACTTTCCCAATTAATATCCGTACTCACATAAGCCATTAAATCAGCGAAATCCATGGTCGTTCGGTCATGATTAAAAGTCACTAAGTCACGCTTACGGGCTTCTTCAAATTCATCTAAGAGATAATGGCGATACTCGGGTAAATAAACGTTGCCGTTCGCCCCCCACGTGTGTTCTGCAACGAACAGTAATTGTGCGGACAGCCCCTTATACGCATCTGAATCCCGAGTGATTTTCCCTTCTTTTAACCACTTGTTTCTCAAGCGGAGTAAAGAATTGTATTCGGCAATTTTCTTAGGATCGGCAGCAATTCCATGAATCCAGGAATCGGCAATCTCTTCTTCAATCACTGGTAAGGTCTCTTTGTATTTCAAAATTCCTTTAGCAAAAGCATCTAGAGAAGAAGGAATAACTTCATAATCTGGATATTCTTTTTCTAAACGAACAAAGAGTGCTTCCACTTCTTGAACACTTGATGGTGGCCCCATGTTGTCATGACTGTGAGCAAAATATAGGGCATCTGACCAGTCTTCCCGTTCGAAAACCTCGCCATAATCTACTGCATAGTGAACGATAACTTCAGAACCATCTGTTGCTTTCCAGCGAAACATGGCTGGTACTTTCGGTAATGCGGAACTCGCATTGACTCCGATATGCATGTACTCAATACCAGCTTCTGCGAGATAAGGAACCATACTAATTGTATGGCCTGGAATATCAGTCATTTTCGAAGCAATTGTTTTTTTCTCAAATTCTTTATCTAAACCTTTAGAGATTGACGTAGCATAGCGCATCAATTCCCCATCCATTAACTCGGTATGAATTGTAAAAGGTAACCCATGCCAACGAATCGTCCCTTTCTCAATGGCTCGGCGCATCCTTTCTTTATTTTCAGCTGTTACATCTGAGTGGTTCAAATAAAACGCAATTAACCAAGAGCCGGTTGTCCAAGTGAATTTATCTGGAATCTTTTCGCCTAAATCTAAGGCTTTAGGGATAAAATCATCGAGGTATTGCTCCTCAACCTTCGCTGCCAAATCGGTAAACCCAATATCTAAATGCGTTTTATAGACAACGTGTAATTTTTTCTTCATTCTTAATAGCCCTTTCTTAAAAAGCTGCTTTTTCTGTCGTTGTTGGATTATAAGGAATTGTTACAAACCCTTCAATTAAGTTCCGCGCATTTTGAATCGATGTACTTGCTGTCGCATCTTGGCTAGGTAATAAATAGACACTATACTCTAACTCATAAAATCCTGATAAATCAACTTTAAAGTTCGTTTCCCAAAAGTTATTCATTGCCCAAGAGTATAAAACTTCTTTATTTTTCTTCTCGCTCTTTTCATCACATAATTCAATGAGACTACTTTCCAACGAACCAAGTGTCACTAGGGGCGTATCTTTCATCGCAATGAAAACATGTTTGGCTTCATTTGTTAGTAGTACACCATTGTCTAATGAATAAAAATTGGTATTCGAACCTGGTAATTGGTCGATTCCCGGCCGGAAAATAGTGCCTGATTTTTCAAAGAAACATGCTGTTGCGACTGGTTGGCCATAAGTAAATGTTTAAGTAATGTTTAAATACATGTTTAGGAATTCTGTAACCCTTGGTATTAAAGGCTTTTTTGGACGTTATAAAGACTAAATGTCGGTTCATAAAGACTAAATGTCGGTTTATAAAGACTAAATGTCGGTTCATAAAGACTATATGTTGTCTTTATAATGAAAGAGGTAGTGAAATATCATAATGATTTAAATACCGTCCCCATGCGAAAATGGACTCGTGAGCAAATGAATTTTTTCTTTGCCATTATTGCTAAATTACGTGACGAAGGTACGAGAGAAGTAGAGTTCGATAAATATGGTTTAGCTGAATTAGCCCGATATACCATCACTCATAATGAACGCTTCGAGGATACGATGGAAAAATTAGTGAAAAATATTAGTCAAATTCATTACATTGAACGAACTAAAAATTCTTTGGAGTTAATGAATCTGTTTAGTCGTTTTCGTGTTGATTGGGCTGATGATTTAAGTGAAATGTCTGTCAAGGTCAAGGTTACAGAAGAATTTGAATACGTTGTGAATCAATTAAACGTTGAATTTACTACGTATGAACTAGAAGAATTTACTCAAATAAAATCAACCTACGCTAAAACGATGTATCGTCTATTAAAACAATGGCGAACTATCGGAAAAAAAGAATATAGTATTGCTGATTTCAAACGCTTGTTGGATACTCCTGATTATTATGGTCCTAGTGAAATAGATAAAAATGTTATTAAACCTGTTTTGAGAGAGTTACCTCAATTTTTTAAGGGTCTTAAAGTCAAGAAAATAAAGTCTAATAAACGTGGTACACCTGTTATAGCTTATGAGTTTTCATTCAAAAAAGAAAATCCTGATAAATGGGTTGATGGGAAATTCGATAAGAAAAATTCATCGAAGAAAGCCACTAGAAAAGAGGAACTTCCTGAGTGGGCGAAAGATGGTTATCAGCATGAAGAGCCTGAGGTAAACGAGGAAACACGTCAAGAATTAGAACGTCGATTAGCTGAATATGAAAAAAAGAAAAGTGAGGCAAAATAGATGCGTTCACTAGAAAAAGTAAAAGAAGAGTTTGAAGCGGTTAAAAACAATGAATCATTAAACACCTTGCAAAAAACTATGCGTTTTGTTTGTTTGATGGACGAATTAGAACAAGATTATCATACGTTCATCATCAATCCTACAGACGAACAATTGGCTTCAGATGAGGTTAAGTTGTATCGTGAAATATCCTATGCTCGTGTGTTTTAATTTTAAATTTAGGAGGCGGAAATTTTGAACATTGAGAAATTAGAAGAACAATTAACAAAAGCACGTGCCGATTTAGCTATGAAAATCGGCACAGATATGGTTGAGAAGAAAGGGTTCAAACGATTTTCCGCGTATTCATCATTTATGAAGAATGCGTCGCAGGCATTGAAGCAAAAAGCCAATTCCGAAGAAGTAAAAATGAATGAGGATCTAGTGTCTGCTTCTGCCGTCAAATTGCCTGACGAGCTTTTAGCGAAGTCAAAACAATTTGAAGAACAACTGGAAAAATGGACGGTAAACAATTGGGAAAACAAAATTGATTACAAGGAATTTTATCCTGAGGTTCTTGAATTTTTCAAAGAATTGAACCGTTTAGAAAAGCTGAAATAGCGAAACAGTCACTTATTTGTAGAAAAGCAAGCTCATATCAGCTTGCTTTTTTTGTAGGACTATGAAAAGAAGACACAAGGACCTCTGAATGACCTATAAAAATGCCATATTTTAACCGTTCAGGCATGATTTTCGACCTTTCAGGGTAAAAAGCGTTTTCTCTAACATATTTATGATACATTTATGCCAATAACAAACTATATATTTAGTAATAAAAAATAAAAAAAGAAAGTAGGTTTTTTTCATGAGAAAATGTTTTATATTAAGTGTATCTGCTTTAGCACTTTCAGCAATTTTTTTATCAAGTAGTTCCGGTACTGTAGCATACGCAGACGACTTATCCAATTCACAAACGACTTCATCACTAGTATTGTTAGATGAAGTCGTTGATACTAATGAGTACAGTGTATCTGTTCCAAATGGAGATACGCTTGTATTCAACAATGAAGAGGATTATAATTTTTATTTGCAATATGAGGATCCAAATAGAAAACAAAGTAGAGATTATTCTACAGGCACATCTTGGAAAACAACAATAACACATTCAGAAAAGAAAAATATGTTATGGGTTGGGTATCATTCAGGAACTCCAAGCTGGTCCCCATCAAGTGGCTATTCGATATCAGCAAGTAGTTCATTTTCTGTTTCTGGAAGTTATAAATATAGTGGTACGACTATAAATATAGGTTTTTCTTCTACTAATGGGATTACTACAAAAATTCCGGCAGATTCAAAAAGAATGAGCCGATTAGGGATTTGGGGAGATTTCACTTTTAGAACTATTAAAACTGAAGAATTTAAAAATGGTAAAGCAACTGGTAATGTTCAATATAGAAAAGATCATATTCGTCACGATAAATATATCAAACCTAAATACCAATAAAGATATAAGGGGATTTATATGCAAAAGAACAATGAAATAGCTGCAGCGATTTATTTGACAGGCTCCATTTTTATTTTTCTAGGTATCCATTATCTATTTAGTACCAATTCTAGTGCCTTTTCCAGGTTTCTTTATATATTTCCTATTATTTTATTAGTTTTAGGAATTCACTCAAATAAAAAAATAAAGTAACTAGAAATAACATTTAACAGATTAATATTATTTAAATGTTTACATTATGTTTGTTTTACATAATGTAAACATTTACGTGCTTTTTATTTGTAAGAGAGGTATCTATGCTAAGTCTAGAAAGAAAATAAAATAAGTATTAAGTATACGGAGGGTTAGTATGAAAAAGATTTTTGTTAGTTTATTGTTAGGTGTTACAATCGTTGTAGCTGGGGTTAAAGGTACAATTATTAATGCCGAAGAAAACAAAGAGATTTCAATCAATTTAGAACAGATCCATAGCACCAGGATTTTTAATGAACAACCACAGACATATAAAATTGATAATGGTTTACAAAAGTATGAATTTAATGCTAATGTTAGCGATAAAAATACATATACTTTTGAAATCAAGTCTCACTTATCAGCAGAAAAAGAAATTTTGGAATTAAATTTAGTAAATGATGTCACTGAAATCAGAGATGAAAATAAAGAATATATTGGATCGATTTCCTTTCTTGATATTACTGATACAAAAGGAAATGATCTTTCACATTTAATTATCGAAAAAAAAGTGGAAGACAATAAAATCATACAAACTATAGATACTAGTAATATTGAGGGAGAGATACATGCTACTGCTTACACATCTATTCGCAGTATGACTTACTCCTCATATTTTAACTCTAGTAGCTGGATTACTAGAGATGGAAAGAAGTCACTTTCTATCTCCCCAAAAACTATTTTAACGACTACAAATGGTAGTCCAAATGCAGAATCGGCTAAGAGAAATGATAGTTGGAATAAATTATTAGATAAACATTCTAAAGATAGTAATTGGAAAAATACAAGTAGTATGAAAAGTCAATATATATGCCACATAGATTTTGCTGGTTGGTGGAAAACACCATGGAATATAGAGCCTTGGAGAACCGGAACAGCTAATTTTAATAACAAATGCAATCCATGATGAAACAAAAACGTCTCTTCATTATAATATTAATAAGTATTTTTATTTTTGTCATTTCATGCATTCCATCATATGAAGAACAAAAAATCACACCAATAGTAACTGCTAATCAAATATATAATTTGAAAAAGGAGGATTCAAGAACAATTATTTATTTTGGAAGAGCTAGTTGTAAATACTGTGAGTTATATCGTCCTGTCTTACAATCATATATACAAAGTGCTAACAAAAATGTTTATTATTTTGACACTGATAAATTTAGAGACTCTCCTCAATTTGGGTCAATTTTAGTTGATTTTAATATTCAATCAGTTCCCTCATTAGCAGTTATAGAAGACGGAAAAATAACTTTAACTAAGTTAATAGACATAAATAAGGATATGATTAATCAGACAAAGCAGGTGTTTGTAAATTGAAGAAGAAAATAAATTTATTATTATTAATTAATTGTTCTATTACTATCGGAAGTTCTCTATACATATTACTTAATACTGGTATAGCTGCTGATGAATATTGGTCACTACAGGAGTTTACAAGTTTTTTAACTCCAATTATCTTGCTTCTTATCGTATTTAATTTTATAAATTTTATTATTGGTTTCATCAATATTTTTAAAAATATTAAATAAACAAGATTGGTATTCCTCAATAATTCTTAGCGCGTAAAAAATCCTATAAATTATCCTTTCAGAAAGTACGAAAGATGGATATCGTCATGAAGAGTCTGAAATGGATGGAGCTACATGGTAAAATTTGAATCGTTTAGAGGAGCAAAAACAACGAGACTAAAACATTAATTTTTTGAAGAAAAAACAAGCCCTTTAAGGCTTGTTTTTTTTGTTTATCTGCAACAGTGGATAGACAAAAATTAGGACGGGAATTGTAGTCAATTTTTGTTTAGAGAGCCAATGAAAAAATCGTCGAATAGACGACTTTTTCAGAGCGATTATTCATGCAAAAAACAACCCTAAAGGTTGCTTTTTTTGTATGAATTGGGGGAGTTCGTAGGGGGAGTATCCACCTCGACAAGCTATGTATTTGGGTACCAAATGCGGTGCTTGCGTATTTGAATTTATTCTATCTTGTTTTAAGACCGCATAGGGAGTAAAATGAGATAGAATAAATTGTTGGTTGTGGAAGGAAAAAAAGGAAGTGACCGAATAGGGAGCTTTCATTTTTGAGTGAACAACCAAGTGAGATTTTTTAAGAAAAAAAGGAGACCGAATAGGGAACATTTTTCTGGAAGGAGTGATGAGATGAGTGAGCAGAACAAGACGTTCCGTTGTCTGTAGGCGCTAAAATCGGCCAAATAAAGACAGTCCAAGCTGAGGTTAAGGCTGAAAGGGCTCGTGAAGAAGAAAAAAGGCTCAAAAAAGAAGCCCTTGTAGCTGAAATTCGTGCTGAATTGGATTCAGGACTGCAAGTAGCAAGTGATGAAAAGATGATAGGAATGGGGTTTGGAGAGAATAAAAGTGAGATTATCACAGAAGAATGGCTAAAAAAATACCGCAATTTAATTGCTGATATGCCTGATAAAGAGTTGAGTGAACGCTATTCTAAGCGGTTTGATAATGTTCAAAAGCATTTTCTCCTTACTGATACTGAAAATTGAACAAAAGTTCAATTCGTGCTAAAATAAGCTTGCGAAACGAAATAAGAATCACAAAACAGCACAAAAGCCAACCCTATTGCGAGTAGGGTTGGCTTTTTTTTTCGTCAGATGCGACTGCTGACGTGTGAGTTAGAGACAACTTGCAATGTTATCGGCTTAATCATCTAACCAATGATCAACTAGCACAATGACTAGACCCACAAATAGTGGCGCGATAACTAACGAAATAAGATTTTCCAAAACAGCACCCCCTCTCAGGGGCAAGTTGCCATAGATAAATATAGCATAACTTCCCCTCTAAACTATTCTACGTTTCCACCTTTCAATTTATTCATTTAATTTTACTTTCTTTTCCAAGGGTTGTTAGGGCTTGCCCTGACCGAACGAAGTGAGCCTAGTAATCAAGTTAAATGCTGATTGCTAGGCTTATTTCTTTAAGTGATTCAATGATTCCAGTCCATTCCAAAATCTCCTTGACGGCTTTTGATTTTAACGAAGGAGCGAGAGCGACTGCTGTAAGCAGAATGTGAGAGTGGTTTTCTCTCACTCCTTTTTGTCCTGTTTTTTTTCTTTGTGGGAGAGTTCTGCAAGCAGATCTTCGACCATGATTTTCAGAGTCGTGAGGTTTGAGCTGGGGGGTGTTTTACATAGTGCCAAAACATGGCTAGGTACATTAAACGAGGCAAGTCAGTTTGAGCTGGGGGGTGTTTTACATAGTGCCAAAACCTCGTTTTTTGAGGGGGTACTGTTTATATATATGGTAAGGAAACATACAAGTTTTCTGGTGACCATTCTCCTATTTTTTGTAGACGAATCGTTACGTCGATTTGAGGGGCATCTTTACGAATCGTTAAGACGACATCATACATTCCCGTTCCGGCTAATTCATATTTTAATAATAAAACAGCATATAACGGGCCATCTTCTAATTGTTTGACATTCACTAATTTTGAACCACTACGAACCGTCGATGGTGCTTTGCGGTTACGTCCCATGACGCTACGAACCGAATAGGGATTCGATTCACAATAATCCGTGACTTCATAAATACCAGAAAACGGCGCGTAGGCTGCGTCTGGATGCAGTAATTGAGCCCCTGTACTCCGGTCAATGAGCGAAGTAATCCCAACCTTTGGATCAATTGTTAAATCGAGATGATCGGTTTTCACACCATAGATGGAAACATCATGAGTAAAACCTTCATAGGGAGCGATATCGGCAATCTGCTCCGTTCCAACATGGGCATGGTTATAGTATTTACCATTCATTCTTATGCTTGCTTCTTTTCGTTTCAAGCGAATGATCCGTTCTTCTTTTGGTTCGAGTTCTAAAACAAAGGAAATTTTCTTTCCACGTGAACTATTTGATGCTTGGGAAACAAGAACTTCACCGGTTTTACAATCAACGACATCGACGAAATCATTTAAAGAGGTATAGAAATAGGAATCATCGACTGTTTGCCAGTGCTGCACAGAAACGCTCGTTAACATCTTTCCTTTTGATTCATGCGGATTGATTACTTTATAATAACTTTCACGGTCTAATTGACTTTGTTCTTCGCCATAGGTTTCTAGGACATCGTCTAAATGGTCTGAAATTAAGCGATTGCCATTAATCGCATAAGCTAATTTACGAGTATCTAATAAATTGACAAAAGCATCCCAAGGCTCCGAAACGGATGAGTGGAAGCCCCAAGTGTGTTCTGCGTACATCACCAAATTGTCTTCTGCTTCTTTTAGTTTTTCTGGTGTTCCTCTTTCTCCTTTTGGATCAAGTTTATTTGCAATCCGATATTTTCGTTGTGCATCACGATATAGTTTCACGCCAGCTGGTGTCGATGAAACGCCATCTGCCCACCAGTCAGCCCAGTCTCCTTTATAAGTTGGAATCTCTAAATCTTCTTTACTTCTTAAGATTTCAAAAAAATGATTTAAAGTAACTAATTTCACTTCAATTTCATCCCCGTACACCTTATTCCAACGGTGAATCCCTTCCATCATACGCGGACTGGTTGGTGAGTTATCTGTCACAATTCCACTAATCATCGCTGGTACAAAATCCCATTCATACTTTTCTTTTTCTAAAATATCAAAGAATCCGAAGATTTTTTCTTTTGTCACTTCAAATTGATTCGCCCAATCTTGTTCCGTAAATCCTTCCACACCGTATTGTTTACTTTGATCCGTATTCGGGGAAAACAAGAAGTCATTCCCGATTTGGTAATGATCGCCATTCCAAACCAAAACTTTCTCCCCTGCTTGTGTCTCCCACCAAAAAGGCATTTGCTTTTTGAATAAGGGGAACATCCCGTGGTGTGTATGTAAACAAGAGTAGAAATTACGAATGCCATTTTTGTACATTAAATCGGCGTAACCCCATGAAAAACCATTAATGTCAGCTGTCATTGCGGAGTCAAAGTGGCGATTAAACTGACTGACATAATTTTTCGCATCCGCAAATTTTTTATCTAACATCTCGCTATCAATTAGTTCCGTTAAGTTTAAGTATGTCAAAGAAATATCAATTAAGCCTTTTTCGACGTATTTTTCAAAAGAAGCTTTTTCTTCAAGTGTTGCATGGGCTAAGAATTGCTCGACTTGCCAATAGTTTTCACAGACGTAGTTATAACCTTCCCATTGTGGTGCTTCTCCTGCTTCAATTTGATCTAAAAAACGGATGGCCGTACGAATGAAGTTCACGTGGTAACGGCTAATTTTCTCTTGACGATCCGTGTAACCAATATCCGTATGAGAATGATGAATTAAATACAAAGTTTTCTTTTTCATAATAAATCTCCTCTATTGATTGTCTTTTATGACATGATATATTCCACATAATGTGGATGTGGTTGTATCTTTTGTTCGACGAATGTTCACTTTCAAAGGATGACAAGCTGCTGCAATCGCTTCATGGTATAAAGCGATACTTTTACTAATTTGGCCACCAAAAACAACTTCATCTGGTTGAAAGTCTGCAACAAAAGACTGGATGCCTTCCCCAATCATTGTGCCAAAAGCTCGATAAATTTCTTGAGCCAAAGAATCACCCGACAGAGCGGCCTCGGCTAGTTCCTTTCCATTGATAAAAGGATAATTTTTCACTTCCGCAAGGTGTCTTAACCCATTCACCGATAAATATTCATCAATGATTCCTTCACGAAAAGGCACATCGTAAATCATCCCCATGCCGTTTAAGCCATAACCTTCTTTGACAACTTTCCCTTCTGATAGAAAGCTGGAACCACAGCCTGTTCCTAAGGTCAGGTAAATCCCTCTTTGAGATCCCGCATTTTGATGGTACTCACCGAGCGCAAAGCAAGTCGCATCATTTTCAAATCGAATCGGTACCAAAGGTTGTTGCTCTTCTTTTAGCCAAATTTGAATGACTTGACGTAAGTTTACCCCATAAATCGCTTCATATTTACGCATCCCTTGCATTAAATTGATGCCTTCTCCATAATCGAAGGGACCAGGAAAGGCAAAACCAATCCCTTTTAATACCTTCTCTGAAAAAGTATCAATCACTGAAAAGATGAGTTTTCGAAAGTGGTCTAAAATCACTTCCTTTGATTCAAACGAGTAAGAAGGTGCATATTGATGTTCCTTGTACAAGAATGTCCCCCCTGAATCAAGTGCATTCATTTTAATTTCAGTACCTCCAACATCAAATAATAAGTAATAAGCGTCCATCTTCCTCCTCCAATCCTAACGAATATAAGCTTTCATCGTCTTGCATTCTTTTCCAACTGATGGGCCTGTTGGGGTAATTTTATATCGCTTCACTGCTTCAGGGATAATAAAGGTTTGTGCGTAATGTACGACAAAGGGTTCAAAAGAGCCATCTAAACTCTCGACGGTCACTTCTTCCCCTTCAACCAAGTTCAAGACATTGACACTGTCATGATTTTCATGAAGCACGGTATCAGTAAAGGTATGACGTCTCGTTTCAATGAACTCGGTTTTATGAAGACCCGTTTTTTCTTCCATCCAACCGTCACCTTGCCCCATCACGACAAATTGGTTGATTAATTCTTTTTTCACCCAATCTTCATTACGACGCATATCTAGATTCGGCTCACCATGTGCTAAATGGACCGAACGAGGTTTCCCGTCTAAATCGAGTCGTTCCCAATCCCATAATTTAAACGTAAAGCGATTCGGTGTGGCACTGATTTCTAAGACAACACTATCCGCTCCACTGGAATGAATCGTTCCTGCTGGGATTAAATAGTGATCGTGTTTCTTAATTGGTTGCTGATAAATGTATTTCGAATCATCAAAGACTTCTTCACCCGCTTCTGCACGACGTAAAGCCGCCATCAAATCTTCTTTTTCAACGCCATTTTTAAATCCTAAGTAAACATTGGCTTCTGGTTGTTCTACGTGTAAGATATAATAACTTTCGTCTTGCGTGTAATTTGCACCAAAAGTATCTTGTAAATAACTTAGTTTTGGATGGACCTGTAAACTTAAATTTTGTCCACCTACGGTATCTAAGAAGTTAAAACGAATCGGGAACTCTTCTCCAAACAATCCAAAGACACGATCGCCTAGAACTTCTTCCCCGTTAAAGAACATTAAGTTATTTCCTGGTGTTTCAAATTGTCCCACGCCAAAGTCAAGGAGTAAGCTATTTTCTTCTGGCACACCATTGAAACTCCAAGCTAAATTGACCTCTTCCTTTCGAAAATCAAAGGTTTCTTGCATCCAATGACCACCCCAAACACCAGGGTCAAAAAACGGGACTAAGGAGAAGGGTTGTTTGGCGATTGTTTGTAACCCTGCTAAATAGTCTGCCGTTTTGATCATCACTGGTTGTCCTGCTTGGTGTGTATCAAGAACATAAGTCGATGCGGGTAACGCGCGTTTCTTCTGTTTATCGGCGACACGCCATTCGAAAAAATAGCCACGTTTTAACATCCGATTCACATCTTCTCCGGCATTGTCTGCATGCCAGTTACTAAATTCACCTGATTTATAACGGATTTGGATCTCCCAACGAGACAAATCTGCATAGATAAGTAAATCTGGTTTCGTCACTAAACTGGCACCCACTCCATAAATAGCAACTAAACCGTTTTCAGAAATAACTTGTTGAATTTGTTTTTTTACCTGTTCTAGTTTCTTTCGATCGATGAACGCCTCTAGATGATGGTGACTCATCACACCAAACACCCGGTCATCAGTTAAATGATGGGCAATCATCGCCTCCAATGCTTCAGAGGAAATAAAAATTTCATCTGTATGAACCGTAAGTGTTGGTTCTAATGGTTGAAGAATGGCTTCTTTGATTTCAACTTCATTGACGATGGGGTAATTTTCAATTGTTATAACATTCATACTTTTGTCTTGGATTTCTTGATTCAGTTGTGTCACAATAGATAGGTAATCCGTAAAAATTTGATTCGGTGTTGCGACTTTTGTCGTTGGTCTGAAGTTATACTTCATCAATGTAGTCCCCTTTTTATTTATTTGACTACACTATAACACGTTTTCAACCCTCGTTTTGTTTATTTTAAATCCTATGAAATCAAGCTTTAGACTCTATTGTTATATCAATAGGACACAAGGAGGAGACAATTATGCAACAATCTCAAAAATCTCAACCCCTTTATGCCCAAATCGCCAATGACTTAAGAGAAAATATCCGGACAGAGAAATGGACCGAAGGACAACGCATTCCTACTGAGATGGATTTATGCGACATTTACCATGTCAGTCGCATCACGATTCGAAAAGCCATTGACGAGCTCGCCCGAGAAAATTTACTCATTCGAAAAAAAGCGAAAGGGACTTTCGTCAATCACTTTTCTCCAGAAACAACCAATCACGTCACGATGATTAAAAGTTTTACCCAAGAAATGTTAGAGCAAGGGAAAATCGCGACGACCCTACAGGCAGAAGTCAGCAAAATTACAGCAGACTATCGTATCGCCAAGTATTTAAAAATTAATCCAGGTGAAGATGTTTTACTTTTTAAACGAGTGCGAGGAACCGACGAAGATTTTCTTGCTTATTTCGTCACTTATGTTCCTTACAAATCCTATTTTTCTTTAACATCCAAAGACTATTATGGTTCTTTTTATGAATATTTAAAACAATTCGAGATTTATCCAGCACAGGAAATCGAGTACGTGGAAGCAATGATTGCGACGAAAGAACTGCAAACGCTATTGAAATTAAGCAAAGCAGAACCCATCCTAAAACGTGTCCGATTTAATCAGGACGTCACGAACCAATTTTCAGAATATACAGAGTGTTACTATGTGGGTGGTAAATATAAGTATTATTTGGATTTTACGAAGGACTAACATTCAAAGGGGATTGAGAGGTTCCAATTTTCAAGAGAAAAACACCAGTCAAACGAAAATTCAAGTCGTTTCTACTGGTGTTTTTTGAAATTTCTCGAGTAGGTCTAACCCCTACTACTCATTTCTTGTCACAAAATAATCGGGGCGAGCGTAACCATCATATTGAGATTGCCCATCGATGTAATCTTGAAATACGGGGTTTTTATAAGCTGCGACTAAATCTTCCACAAAAGGAGAAGATTGATTTCGACTAGCAACTGCAACAATAATCGTAAAACGAGGTGCCACCTTCTCAAGTGCCAAGGCCGAAGTGAGAGACAAGCCACTTTCAATCGCATTTGCTCCTTGAATAATCGAAAAATCGACGTCTTCTAAAATTAAAGGCGCATAAGCTGGATCACTTTCAACAAATGTCAGTTCGTAAGGATTTTCAACAATATCACTAAGGGAGGTAGTGGCGGGATTAATATTTTCTCTAATGGTAATCCAACCTAAATCAGCTAACAGTTGTAACCCCCTTATTAAATTAACCGCTTCATTTGAAACATTAATCCGTGCACCTTTCACCGGGTCAGTCGAATCATGCTTATTCGAATATAAACCTAAAGGGGGCGTAGGATTTTGAATAAGGGCGATATTATTAAAGGATTCCCGTTCGTTAATAGATTCCATATAAAGTTCGTGTTGAAAAACATTGGCATCGACATCGCCACTATTCAAAGCAATATTCAACTGGATTCCTTCCGTAAATTCCTTATAATCAAGAGCATAGCCCTGCTTTTCTAGCGTTGGGGCAATGCCTTGTTCAAACTGGTCTCGATAAGGAGTCCCTGCAATAAAACCAACTGTTAGCTCTTTTTTATCCTCTATTTCCCCAGAATCTGATTTTTCTATTAAGCCACAACCTGCAGAAAAAAATAAAACGCCCACTAAAAAAAATTTCCAACCTTTACTTTTCCTCATTACTTTCCCTCCATTTTCTTCCCAACATTTTCCTTGATAAAAATAAAAAACTCGTCCATGACAAATAACTTGCCAAGGACGAGTTTGCTGAATTTATCAAATATCCGCGTTACCACCTTTTTTGCCTACATAAAAAAATGTAAACCACTTTTTCGAGTACCGTCATACTCTATCGCGATAACAGGCGAAACTGTAGCACTTAAAGACTTCTGTCAATTCAGTGACTAATACTCAGAGACCATTGTCATATTTCTTGAAGTATTCCCTTTCAGCAAACAGGAACTCTCTGTAAAATCAATCCACACCTTTTCTCATCTACGTATCATCATATTCTTACTGTAAACTAATTATACACAAACACTTTGACCCTTACAAGCAACTTTTTTAAAAAAAATGACACGATTATTCAAAACTTTTTTAGTCTTTTTCTGTTTGATTCACAGGATTTTTTTAGCCTTCTTCCTCTTAGCCAATTCTTCATCCTAAAGAATAAAACCAAACCTTTGACTAGGACTTCTTTCAATAAAACAAGGGTTTCTGGCCCATTCTATGGTACAATTAAAGGTGATTACATGAAAGTTTGAGGTGTTTCTTTGAGTAAAAACAAATACTTATTTTTAACAAATTTCTTTATTAGCATGTTTACTTTTGGTGGCGGTTATGTGGTTATTCCAATGATGGAAAAATACTTTGTTCTGAATAAAAAATACCTATCAAAAGATGAACTTTATCAACTCTCTACCGTTGCCCAGACTTCTCCTGGAGCCATTGCAGTGAATCTAGCGGTACTTGTTGGCGAAAGAGTCAACCGAAAAACAGGCGCTTTACTCAGTGGAATTGCGGCGATTCTCCCATCCATTCTTATCCTATCCGTCATTTCTTATAGTTATACCTCTTTTTCGACCAATCCGGTTGTTACGAGTGTCCTAAAAGGCATGGAAGCTGGCGTTGCTGCGATTATTGTTGATTTGGTTCTTACTATGTATCAACAACTCATGAAAAAAAACGCGAAAATTTTTATTATTATCCCAATCATTGTTTTTGTCGCCAACTACTTTTTCAACCTACACCCCATGTTCTTAATTTTAGTTATGATTGCCTTCTTATTGTTTCTAGCCAAAAAGGAGGGAAGCTAAAATGAGTGTGTTACTGAAGCTCGCTTTTAGTTTTTTGCAAATCGGCTTATTTAGTATTGGCGGAGGATATGCGACCATTTCACTCATTCAACAAATCATCGTCACTGAAAATCAATGGTTAACAATCAAGGAATTTACCGATATCATTACGATTTCTCAAATGACACCAGGTCCTTTAGCCGTAAACAGTTCAACTTTTGTTGGCTTGCGGATTGGTGGTTTACCTGGAGCGATTGTCGCAACGGTCTGTACGGTGATCACCGGTTGTCTCATTTCACTCTTCTTACATCGTTTCTTTCAAAAAAAACAAGATTCCAGATTGATTCAATATATTTTTAATGGATTAGAAGCGGTTGCTGTCGGCCTCATCGCCTCTGCTTCCATTTCAATTTTATCTATCGCCTTCTTCGGCAATCTCTCCTTTGATTTCACTGAAGGAGCCATAAACTTTCTTGCTGTCCCTGTTTTCCTGCTTTCTTTCTTTTGTTTACGAAAGTGGAGAATCAATCCCATGTTCATTTTAATCGCAACGGGCATCCTGGGGTTATTGCTGTACCGCTAAAAAACATCCGCGTTTTAGGATGTTTTTTTCTATCGATGGCTTCAAGAGGAGGGCAATGACCGTAAAAAGATTCCATCCCCATTTAAATTCAATCAAAAAAGGAGGGAGGACGTTTGTCATAGCCTCCTTCCTTTTTATAATAACTCTTCTAAAATTTCTCGAATTTTCTGGTTATCTTCTGAATGTCCAATCGTGATTCTCAACCATTCCGAACGCAAACCAGCTCGGACAATAAACCCTCGTTCCATCAACGCTTTCGCTAGTTGCTTTTCATCTTGTTCGACATGAAAGAAAATAAAATTCCCTTGAGAAACATAGTAAGCTAATTTTTTTTCATCCAAATATCGTTCCCATTTCCCTAATTCCTCTTGATTGACTCGCACCGTTTGTTTGATAAAAGCTTGGTCGGCCAAAGCGGCAATCCCTGCTTTTTGTGCTAAACTACTTGTATTAAACGGCGGACGAACAATCTCAAAAGCGCGATGCAACTTTTCAGGAATCACGGCATAACCGATTCGAAGCCCTGCCAAACCATAAGCTTTCGAAAATGTACGCATGACTAATAGATTCGAAAATTCATTTAACAAAGGGAAGCTCGTTGAAATTTTTTCGACCGTTACGTACTCTTGATAGGCTTCATCACTAATGACTAAAACATCTTCTGGTACTTTTTCAATAAATGCACGAATTTGATTTTGAGGCAGGTAAGTTCCTGTTGGATTGTTCGGATTACACAACCAAATGATTTTCGTTAAAGGCGTCAGCGCTGCAAGCATTTGAGCTAAGTCCATTTCACCGGTTTTTGAGAGCACTGGGACCTTGACAACCTTCGCCCCTTCAATCACTCCATGTAATTCATATTGAGAAAAAGTCGGGTCTGCTACAATCACTTCATCACCTGGGTTCAAAATCGACCGAGAAATGATTTGGATGACATCATCGAGGCCCGCCCCAACTAAGACACGCTCCTCCGAAATTTGATGAAAGTTTGCAATCGCTCTTTTTAGGTCTTTCGCACTCCCATCTGGGTAATATTCTAAGTTTGTTAAGGACTCAGCAAGAACCACCTGGACTTTTTTTGATGAGCCAAAAGGATTTTCGTTAGAGGCCAATTTTACAACTTTTTCTAGACCAAATTCTTTTTGTACTTCTGCCATCGGACGTCCTGGAACATAGGGGCTTAAACTGGAGAGGGTCGTTTTTTCTTTCATCTATTTTTCCTTCCTAGAGATCAATAATCTTTTCTCGCTCTTTTGTTTGACTGATTTTCCCTTGTCGATCGCTTAATTCTTTTTCAATTTCCATTAATGAAATGTTATTTTCAGCCAACAGAACGAGTAAGTGGTAAAGCAAATCTGCACTTTCAGCGACGAGCTCTTCCTTGTCGTGATTTTTCGCTGCAATCACGACTTCAGTGGCTTCTTCCCCAACTTTTTTCAAGATTTTATCGAGGCCTTTCGAAAACAAATAATTCGTATAGGACCCTTCTTTGGGTGTATTTCTCCGAGTGACGATTTCTTCATATAAAGTCACCAAACTATCCATGGTCTGCCTCCTCTTTTACGACTTGAAAAAAACAACTTTTCGCTCCAGTATGACAGGCCACACCTTTTTGTTCGACTTGGATCAACAAGGTGTCACAGTCACAATCCAGTCGCATCCTTTTCACTATTTGAACGTGTCCACTTGTCGCCCCCTTGTGCCAAAGTTCCTGTCTGGAGCGAGAGTAAAACCAAGTTTCCTTTGTTTCTAACGTCTTTTGGTAACTTTCTTCGTTCATATAAGCTAACATCAAGACGTCTTTCGTTTGAAAGTCGGTGATAATTGCTGGGATTAGCCCTTTTGAAAAATCAGGAGCGCACACTACGCAACAATCCCTTCTGTTTTTAATCTTGCTTGGATTTCAGCAATTGAAATCTCCCCGTAATGAAAAACGGAAGCAGCCAAAGCTCCCTGAACGGAGGTTTGACGAAAAACTTCAACAATGTCTTCGAGTTTGCCACAACCGCCCGAAGCAATTACTGGGATGGACACTGCATCTGACACTGCCTTGGTTAAAGGAAGATCGTAACCGGCTTTCGTCCCATCGCCGTCCATACTCGTTAATAAAATTTCTCCTGCCCCTAATTGTTCCACTTTTTGTGCCCATTCGATGGCATCAATCTTAGTATCCACGCGCCCCCCTTGACGATACACGCTCCAACGGTTGGTGCTAGCAATTTTTTTTGCATCAATCGCCAAAACAATTTTTTCTGAACCAAATGTTTCTGCGGCGGTTTGAATAAACGACGGATGGGTCAGGGCGGCAGAACCTAACGATACTTTCGCAACTCCTGCGGCTAATAGTTCTTCGATGGCCGTCATTGAATGCACACCCCCACCAACGGTCAAGGGAATCTGAATCGCTTGAGCCGTTTTCTGAGCCAAATCAATCATTGTTTTACGCCCTTCAACGGTCGCTGTAATATCTAAGAAGACCAGTTCATCTGCACCTGCCGCCTCATACGCTTGTGCAATCGCAATTGGATCACCGATATCTTGTAAATCGACAAAATTGACTCCTTTAACCACTCGTCCTGCTGTCACATCTAAACAGGGGATAATTCTTTTTAACTTACTCATAGACCAACCTCCACAACGTCTTTCATCGTTAAATTGCCATTGTATAATGCTTTTCCTGAAATCACGCCGGACAGACCGAGCGCTTTGACTGCCTCCAGATCTTCTTTCGAACAAATGCCACCAGAGGCAATCACTTGTAATTGAGGAACCCTTTGCGCAAGCGCTTGGAGTTGAATGAGATTTGGCCCTTGTAATGTCCCATCTTTGTCAATATCGGTAAAAATAACCGTGGCTACCCCAAGCTTCGCCATTTCCTCTGCAACGCTCAAATAGTCTTTTTCTGACACTTCTAACCAGCCACGCGTGGCAACCAATCCTTCCTTGGCATCAATCCCAACGACAATTCGATCGCCATATTGAGCAACTGCTTCAGCAACGAAACCCGGATCTTCAACTGCTTTTGAGCCAATAATTACACGATCAATGCCTTGTTCTAGGTATCGAGCGATTTGCGCCATTGAGCGAATACCGCCACCAACTTGCAGAGGAATTTGGACTGCTTCACGAATCCCATGAATAAGCGTTTCATTCGTTAAATCACCGCTTAAAGCACCATCTAAATCAACAAGATGCAACGCTTTGGCTCCTTCTTTTTCAAATGTTTTTGCTTGTTGAATTGGATCGGGATTGACCACCGTTTCTTGTGCAAAATCACCTTGATATAAACGGACACACCGTCCTGCTTTCAAATCAATTGCCGGATAAATAATCATATAGACACCACTTTCCTTGAATCTGCAAATGTTCTTTTAAATCGACACTTCAATCATGATTGAAGTTCCTGTTGCCGATTGTTCATGATAAAATACCCTTGGTTGAATTCACACCTTTAATCTTCGGATCAATGGCAATCGCCTGTCTTAAGGCTCGGCCAAATGCTTTAAAAAGGGCTTCAATTTTATGATGGGTATTTTTCCCATAAAGAACTTTTAAATGCAAATTCATCTCTGCATTAAAAGCGACGGACTGAAAGAATTCTTCAACTAACTCTGTATCAAAATCGCCTACCTTTTGGTGATCAAAAGCCGCATCAAAAACGAGGTAAGAACGACCACTTAAATCTAATGCCACAAAACCTAAACTTTCATCCATCGGTACATACTCATGACCATATCGAGTAATCCCGATTTTCTCACCTAATGCTTCCTTCAAACATTTCCCAATTACAATTCCCACATCTTCAACCGTGTGATGACTATCTACTTCTAAATCACCCTTTGCTTCACATTTAAAACTAATGCAACTATGGCGCGCAAATAATGTTAACATATGATCAAAAAAACCAACGCCCGTTTGAATCTCGCAAACGGGGTCTTGCTCATCAAGTGCCAAAAAGACCTTAATGGCAGTTTCTCCGGTTTTTCTTTCTAACCTTGCTTCTCTTTTCATTTTCTAGCCTCCACTTTTGATGCTACTTCTTCAAATCGAATTTCTACTGCACGAGCGTGTGCTTCCAACCCTTCTTCTCGAGCCAAGATAGCCACAGCGTCTTTTTCTTGTGCAAGCGCCTCTTTCGTATAAGAAAGAAAAGCCGTACGTTTTACAAAGTCTTCGACCCCTAATGGCGAGAAAAAGCGAGCGGTACCACTCGTCGGTAAGACATGATTCGGTCCAGCCAAATAATCACCCAATGGTTCTGAGGCATAGGCCCCTAAAAAAACAGACCCAGCATGTTTCACCCGACTTAAATGCGACATCGGATCCACTAGCTGAATTTCTAAATGCTCCGGAGCAATGAAATTCATCAAAGAAAATTGGGTTTCAATGTCTTCCACAAGAAAAATGCCACTGCGTTGTTCAATCGCTTCACGCGCAATCGCTTCTCTTGGCAATTGGATCAGCTGTTCTTCGATTTCAACTTGAACAGCTGCGGCAAGATTTTGACTTGTTGTAATTAAAATCGCTCGTGCCAAGCGATCATGTTCAGCTTGTGACAAAAGATCCGCGGCTATAAAACGCGGATTCGCTTGCTCATCTGCTAAAACAACAACTTCTGACGGTCCCGCAATCATGTCAATCGCCACCTCGCCAAACAAAATTTTCTTGGCTGTTGCAACAAACAGATTGCCAGGTCCAACAATTTTATCCACTTTTGGAATGCTTGCCGTCCCATAGGCAAGAGCAGCTATCGCTTGGGCACCACCAATTTGATAAATTTCATCGACACCGGCAATTTTTGCTGCTGCTAAAAGTGCATGAGGCAAGCCGTCGGGTGCACCTGGCGTCACCATTACGATGCGTTGCACACCGGCAATTTTTGCTGGCAAAGCATTCATTAGAACGGAAGACGGGTAACGTGCCGTCCCTCCTGGTACATAGATACCAACTGTTTCTATTGGAAGTACGAGTTGTCCGCGAATGACACCCGTTTTTTCAGCATCAACAAATCCCGTTTGTTTTTGTTTTTCATGAAAGGAGGTGATCTGACGCTTTGCCTGCTCTAACGCCTGAATTACTGCGGGCGCTGTCGCTTGATAGCCTGCTTCGATCGCTTCTTTTGATAAACGGAAATCGGTTAATGTTACTTGGTCAAATTTCTCTGTATAACGATAAAGCGCTTCATCGCCTGTTGTTTTGACATCATAAAGAATCGCTTTAACAATTGATTCGACCTCTGCTTCTTCTAACGGATCGACTTGTTGTTCAAGGACTTGTTTTAATTCATCGAAACTGCCAGAAATGATTTTCATGTCGAAACCCCCACTTTCTTTTGTTGAATATGCGTTTCTAACTGGTCGACCAATTGACAAATCGCTTGCTTCTTTCGTTTTAAAGAGGCGGGATTGACAATCAGACGAGTGGAAATTGGCATCATTTTTTCAAAAACAATTAAGCCGTTTTCTTTTAAGGTGTCTCCGGTTTCGACAATGTCGACAATGGCATCGGCCAAACCTAACAAAGGCGCAATTTCGACGGATCCTTCAATTTGAATCATTTCAATGTCTTCGCCTTTTTCTTGAAAATATTTTGCAGCTGTTCTTGGATACTTGGTCGCAATAATTTTTCGACGATAATCATCGATGGCATAATCCGGCGTCGAAGCCACACAAAACTCGCAGCGTCCAATTTCTAAATCCAGCATTTCATAATGGTCTCGTTCATCTTCGTTCAACACGTCGCTCCCAACAATCCCAATATCAGCTACCCCTTGTTGGACATAAGTCAAGACGTCAACTGCCTTGACTAAGATAAACTCATAGTCATCGTAAGGACTCTCAAATACCAGTTTTCGTTTTTTATTACGTAAAAAATCACAACGAATCCCGACTTCTTCTAACAATTGAATCGTACTCGCTTCAATTCGTCCTTTGGTTAAAGCAATTTTTAATTTACTCACCTTTGACGCCTCCTATCCGAATCTCCTTGACACCTTGCTTTTTCACATGGAGCACACGTGGAATTTGCCATTTTTGGGCATGTTGTAAGGTTTCCTCTAAGGTTGCATACAAACTGAAGCGACTGAGCGATTCTTGTGCCAATGTTTCTTCAGCAAGCAACAAGGCATCGTCTTCAAAGAAAACCAAGGTCTGAATTCCCGGAAGTTTATTGAAGGTTCCTTTCCGATTTTTTAAGTAGAGCATACGATCTAAGTAAAAGACTAACCCAACGGCTGGTAGTGGTTCGACCGAAAATTCCGTCAGTAGTTCATCATAGCGACCGCCACTAAAAAAACAATCCGAAGTCTGATCACTGTAACCTTTAAAAGTGATTCCTGTATAATACTTAAATTCTTGAACCAAACCAATATCAACTGTAACTTCTTGTTCTGGATAAACTTGTTGAATTCGAGCAATCAGTGTTTCAATTGCTTGAATGCTCATTAAAATTTCAGGATCACTCGTCAATTGTTTCACCTCGTCTAAAATTGCTGGTTCACCAAACAATCGAGGCAAACGAGACACCAAGGGATACAAAACATGCGCTTGGTACGCCTTTAAAAAGATTTGCATTTCTCGTGTATTTTTACTTTGCAATACCCATTTAAATTGTTTCTCCTCCACTTTTGTTAAGTGCAAACTCGAAACAATTCGTTGATAAATTGCCGCATGTCCGATTTCAATTTGGAAATCAAAAATCCCACTTTTTTGTGTGAGAGCGACCCCATTTATTAAACACTCAGTTTCAGCTTTTAACGAATCGTAGCCGATGAGTTCCATCCCTGCTTGTAATTGTTCGTTGTACTCTCCTGAATGTCCTTTGTTGACCCGAAAAACTTTCCCACTATAAAATAATTGGACTGGGGGAATTACGCCGGTTGTACTGATCACTCGACCAATTGGCAAGGTCATATCTGGACGCAAGACGACAATTCTTCCTTGATCATCAAAAAAACGATAGCGAGAAGTTGCTTTTTGATCCATCCCATCAAAGACTTCTTCAAATTCAATTAAAGGTGTTTCAATCCGTTGATACCCGCGGGATTCGAAATGATGATTCATCATACTTTCTAATTGATGGCTCTGAACAGCCTCTTTAAATAATTTATCCTTCGTCCCATTGGGTAAACTCCGGTTCCACTTCATCTCATCACCTCTTAATTAAATTTAGATTATAAAAATATAAACAAAAGATTAAAATTTGCACAGAATATTATGACTATCCTAGCAAGAATCGTCCCAAATGTAAACAATTTTGAATAAAAAAGCAGTCTTTTTCTGAAAATTATCGGTTCATTCACTTTCTAAATGATGACGAAAGGGTTATTTTCACTGATTCCGTCACTAAAGCACTGTCTTCTATTTAGCGAAAAAGAAACAAACAAAAAAGCCATGACAGCAGTCATAGCTTTTCATTTCGCTTACAGTTGAGCGATTTGTTCTCGTTCTTCTTTCGTTAAGGTAAAATCAAAAATAGCCAAATTGTCTTTTTGTCGTTGAATATCATGCGATTTTGGAATGACAATCACCCCTCGTTCAATTTGATAGCGCAAAACAACCTGTGCCCAAGTTTTCCCATAAGAGTGCCCAATTTCCGTTAAAAGTGCTTTGGCCTCCTCACTGACATTTGTCAAAGGTCCCCAAGCTTCCGGGATCACCTCATTTTTCAAACAAAAATCTAGTAAGGCATCATTCCAATTTCCAGGGTGAGACTCAATTTGATTTACAGCCGGTTTTATCCGGACATTTTCCAATAAATAAGCAAGTTCTTTTTCTTCAAAATTGGAGACCCCAATTGCTTTAATCGTCCCTTGCTCAACATAATTTTCCAATACTTGCCAGACTAAAACCATCTCGCCTAAATTCGCCCAAGGATGATGAATTAAAAACAAATCAAGGTAGTCGGTGCCCAGCTGTTCAAGACTACTTGTCACCGCTCGAATAACGGATTGTTCACAGTCCGTGTGTTCAGGTGTCCCCGGAATTTTCGTTGTAAGAAAAAAGGCTTCACGTGGCAAACCGCTTTCTTTTATGGCCTGACCCACAACCTTTTCATTTCGATAGGAAATTGCGGTATCAAAATGACGATACCCCGCTTGAATCGCAGTGAGTAATTCCGTTGTGTCATGGTTGATTTCACCTTTATATTGACGATCAACCTTGCCAAACGTATTCGTTCCACTACCAACAATTGGAATGTTAATTCCTGTATTCAATGTGACAAATTCCATGCATAACCACTCCCTTTGCTTTTTCACAGTATAACACATTCCAATTGAAAGCGTATTTTCAAGACCTTTGAACGATGCTTATTTCCGTTTGATGGACTAATAGGAACAAGTCATAGTTTAAAACTATCACTCGTTCCTATTAATCCATATAAGTCATCTTTCAAAATCTCTGTTATGCTGATTTCATCAAATACTTGTTCACTTTATCAGGAGGAAAAAGACATGACAACCGATCGCTTTCAACTAGTGGGCTCTTTACTACGCCCCAAAAATTTATTGGAATACAAAAATCAAATCGAAGTCCGGGATGATATTCAGTATCCATTCTATGACGACTTTGATGGGTACAAAGAAACAGAAACTGCGGAAATCGAAAAAATTATTGCAAAACAAATTGAAGAAAACATTGCCATCGTTACAGACGGTGAGTACTCTCGCTCCATGTGGCATCTTGATTTCGTCTGGGGATTTGAAGGCGTCGAACGTTTTATCGCAAAAACAGGGTACACTTTCCAAGATCATGACGGTGGGACCTATGAAACGCGTAAAGACATCGGTGTCCGAATCACACAACCCCTTTCTGGAAAAAATCATCATTTCAATACACTTTACAAAAAGTTAAAAGCACAAGCAGGCGACCATCCTGCCAAATTAACCGTTTGGGGTGCCGCTCATGCCTTCACAGAATTAGGAATTATCAATCAGATTTATGGGCCAGACCAAGTCTACCAAACAAAAGAAGAATTAAAGGACGGCCTCATTCAAGCTTATAAAGAATTTTTAGACGAGTATCAAGCAGCAGGTGGCGAAATTATTCAATTTGACGATTGTTTATGGGAATTATTCTCTGAAGAAAACGATCAAAGTTTTTTCTCCGCAGGAAAAGAAGGGCTCGAAGCATTAGCTGATACATTTGTTGGAATTAATAATGAAATCGCCGATTACGCCCATACACTAGGATTGAAAGTCTGGACACACAACTGCCGTGGAAATTATGAAAGTCGCCACGCAGCCAGTGGGACTTATGAATCGATTGCTGAAAAATTCCTGCGTGACCAACGCTACGACCGCTTCTTTTTAGAGTGGGATGATGAACGTGCGGGTGATCTAAGTGCACTAGCGGTGTTACAAGACCGGCCTGAAGTGGAAGTTGTATTAGGGCTACTTTCAAGCAAAACAGCACACCTTGATGAAGAAGAACGCGTTTACCAAATGCTTGAAAAAGCGAGCGAGGTCCTTCCAAAAGACCAACTCTTCCTTTCGCATCAATGCGGTTTTGCTTCTTGCGACAGCGGAAACGAACTTTCGATTGACCAACAATGGAAAAAGATTGCTCAAGGCCAAGCGATTGCCCAGGAGTTTTGGGGGAAATAAAAAAATCAAGCCGCATTTACGATTGCTTCCTGTCGTAAATGCGGCTTGATTTTTGCTAACCCACCTTCGCCACAAAATGATTGGTCAGGTACTCGAGCAGACCTAAGCCCGATTCGTAAATCCAATAATGGTTGCCTTCATAGGAAAAATAAATTTGTTGATTACCAAAAGCGTGTGCTTCATGTAAACAATCGATTTTTTCCAAGTCAATCACTTTCTTTTTCGTACGACCGATTCCTTTTTGACTGTAAATAGTTAATTGATTGCCTGAAAGGTGGAGCCGAACGAACAAATACATTTGATTTATTTTCATATACGTTTGCATCATCATACCCTCTTTCTTTGAATGAACTTGAGTATAAATGATAAAACCGGTTCGAGAGCAAGCTATATTTTAAAGATACGAGCACTTTTGCCTCAGATTCTTCAACAAAAGGGGTTCGTTTTCACTTATAAGCAGATATTTACCAGACTGGGACGCTTGAACGCTTCGTACTTTCTGCGATGACTTCTTTTACTTCCTCTGTTTGGTATGCTGCGACAACCTTACCGTAAAGTTCAGAGTCCTTATCTTTCTCACGCGCAGCAATGACATTATAATATGGTTTGGAGCTATCTGAAATTGGCTCTAAGTAAATCGCATCTTCTGTCGGTACAAAACCTGCATTTGCTGCCATGTCATTATTAATCAGGGATATGGTCACGTCCTTTAATGCACGTGCCGTTTGATTGGCTTCAAGTGATTTAAAATCTAACTTTTTGGGATTACTTGTAATGTCACTCACACTTGGCAATAGGCCTTTACTTGCATCCAGTTCGATTAGCCCTGCCGTTTGTAAAAGTAACAAGGCCCGACTTTCATTTGAAACATCGTTTGGTAAAGCAACCAACGCGCCATCTTCTAATTCATCAATGGTCTGAATCTTTTCTGAATAAATACCTAAAGGATTAAGTGTCGTGTAGGCAATCGTCGTGTTTGAAAAACCAGCTTCTTCGTTAATACTATCCATGAAAATTTCGGTTAAGGCCGAGTGCAGATCGATAGACCCATCTTCAAGGGCTGTGATTGGTTGACGATAGTCGGTAAACTTCACTAGTTCCAACTCAATTCCTTGTGCTTTTAACTGCTCTTGTACATACTCCCAAGGTTCATTGTTTTCACCTACAACACCCAATTTTACGACATTTTCTCCCTCTGACTTTTTTCCACACCCCACTATAAATAACCCTAGATTCGCTAGAATTGTGAAGCTAATGAAAGCTTTTAACCATTTCTTCATTTGATTTCCCCCTCATAGATTATACTTTGTTCCGCTTTTTATTTTTTCCTCCCATCCTAAAAATAAAAAAAGTCCTTTTACTAGAAATAATTTCTAATAAAAGGACGATTCATTCGTGGTACCACCTTTTTTTGCAAGTCCAAGGACTCACCTCTTTCAGTACTTGATCACTCGCATACTGCGGCGCGATAACGGGCGCTTCCGTTTTAAGCTCACTCATTTTGCTCACTTAAACGATTCAGAGACCATTTTCGATTGCTTCTTCGTTATCCCTTTTCACCAATCAGGACTCTCTTCTCAACGATTTCAGCAACTTACTTTCCTCTTCAATATCTTTCACTCATTAAAAACTCATTTATTTTTAAGGTAAAACAAATCATAGCAAAGCTGAAAACAGATGTCAATCCATTTCATCGGCATTTTTTACCTATTATTCTTACCATTCGGTTTTCAATGTTGGCTATTCTTTTATCTCAGACTTGGTCTCCTACTTAAAATGCTAATCCGATATCCAATCGTTAATCGGCATCTGAAATTTTCACGCCCATTAAACGAATGAAAATACTGGCTTGCAATGGGCTGATTATACAACCTTTCATTTGATCGATGGAGACTCTTAATGACTCAAAATAACTTTTTGAAAAATCAACATCTTTCAGTTTCGTTTCTAAAAAATCAGCCTCCTCTAATTCGCAACGAAGGAATTTCAACCCTTTTTTGATTTTTACGTTTTGAAAATAAGATTCCTGTAAATTTGTTTCGTTAAATTCACATGTTTCAATCGCCGACTCACTGAAATTTAAATAGTTCGCTTTCGATTCAACGACTTGACTATTCTTCCAATTATTGTAATAAAAATTTGCGCCAGTTAAATTGCATTTTTCAAAAACACAACGATAAAAAATGCTATTGTTAAACGTACTGTTCGACCAATTTAAATGAATAAAACGACAATCTAACCACTCACTGTCGTCAAAGTCGATCTGTTGAAATTCACAACGTTCAAAAGTGATATCTGAAAATCGCAGACGCTCCATCGAATGAGTAAATTGACAATTCTTATAATGCCTTCCTGCTTCTACGTCATCTAAACAAAGTTTTTTCTTTTCAATGAACAAGATTTTTCTTTCCTTTCAATTCGAATGATTTTTTCTTTTTTAGCGAGAGGATGATAAAGGAATCATTAGGGTTCAGGGATTAACGATTTTCACCAAAGAAAAACCAAATCGGGTGCCTTCCCCTCGTGATTAGGATGTTTTCTCTACGATACTAGTATACTCGCTTTTTCAAGCGAAATAAAAAAAGTTTAGCAAACAGTCTTTCGACCCTTTCTAAACTTTTGTTTCTCTAATTAATAGCCATTACGTAAGTGACGCTCATACTCGGTTTCATTTGAACGGCTAACGCGGCGTTTACGCCCCTTGATTGGCATCTTTTGTAACGCGTTTAAGGCTTTTTTACCTTTGCCGTTTAAGATCTCAACAAAAGTCGAAACATCCATTAAATGAATGACTCCGATGTCCTCACCTGTTATCCCTTCAATATTACATAACGCACCTACAACGTCTCCTGGACGCATTTTTGTTTTTTTCCCAGCATTAATATGAATTTTCATAATATCTGTTTTAAATTCAAGTCCAATTTCTTTGCGCAGCATCGGGTTTTTCCTTTGTTTTTGGTCAAATGCCAAGCGGTACTTATCCACCGTGGCACGACTAGGGCGAGGAATTTCTTCCAAGGAATGATTTTGCGCTTCTAAAATCGCCTCAAATGAACGAGTGTCGCGACGATTCACTAAAGACAATGCTTTGCCTTTGTTTTCAAATCGAGCAGTTCGACCAATCCGATGAACGTACGTTTCTGTTTTATCTGGTAAATCATAGTTTACAACTAATGCAATATCCGACACATCAATCCCACGTGCGGCCACGTCCGTTGCGACAAGATGTCTGAAATACCCTCGTTTAAAATCATTCATCACATGGGTCCGGTCTTTTTGGTCCATGCCACCATGCAGCATATCGACTTTAATCCCTGCACGATCCAGCTCTTTCATTAAACGTTCGACCATGACTTGGGTGTTACAAAATAAAATACTACTATCTGGGTTATCAACAACAAATAAATCTCTTAAGGTAGCTAATTTTTCCTCCTCTTCTACTCGGATAAATTGTTGGCGAATTCTTTTTTTCGACTGTTCATCCGCTGCAATCTCAACGAATTTCGGATATTTTAAGAAATGATGCGTTAACTCTTTCACGGCATCAGGCATGGTGGCTGAAAATAGCGCGGTGGTGCGCTCTTGAGGTAATTCCCACAAGATTTCTTCTACTTGATCGATAAAACCCATGGCAAACATTTCATCCGCCTCATCAATGATCAACGTTTTGATTTGGCTTAAATCAATCGTGCCTCTTTCAATATGATCGCGTAAACGTCCGGGTGTTGCAACGACGACATGGGTCCTTTGCTTTAAACTTTTTACTTGTGATTGAAAGGAAGTTTTGCCAAATAAAGCTTCAACTTTCAACCGTTTATAACGTCCAATATTAAAAATCTCTTCTTTAATTTGCATCGCCAATTCTCGAGTCGGCGTTAATACTAAGGCTTGCGGCGCTCTTTCTTCCCAAGCGACGAATTGGGCTAATGGAATTCCAAAAGCAGCTGTTTTCCCACTACCTGTTTGGGATTTAATCACCACGTCTTGTTTTTCTAGCAGTAAGGGTAGGACCTCTCTTTGTACTGGTGTCGGCTCGACATACTTTAATACCGTCAGTGAACGAATAATGGTATCCTCTAAACGATATTCTGAAAACTTATTTTGACTCATCTACTAACATCCTTCGATTAAACAAGTAACGAGTGTCTGCCTTCGACTTGCTTAATAATATTTTTTCGCTTCCATAGTTTAACATGCTTTCTCGTGTATTACACGAAAAAGGCTGAAAGCATGAAAATTAGATGAGGGAACAAAAGCATTGATATCAACTCTACTGTCTTTTATTTGGTCCGTTTTATTTATTGAAATTTTCAAGAAAATAATTCGTATGGATTGACTTTTTTTAAGCAATCAACAATAATAGTTCGTGTGTTAACTATATTAGGAGGATGGTTATGGATTTTCATCAAAACAAACTTGGTTTTCATATTCGAGAATTATCACTTTTACTTAGTCGGAAGATGGAGCAGGAAGCTTGTTCCCATCAAATTGCGCATGTAACCCACCCGCAAGCGATGGTGATTCATCTGATTTATCATCAACAAGAACGAGAAATCTATCAAAAAGATATTGAAGAAGCCTTATCCATTCGTAAGCCGACCGCTAGCCAGTTAATCGATCGGATGGAAAAAAGTGGGCTGGTGGAACGTCACGTCTCGACCAAAGACAAGCGACGCAATCAAATTGTCTTAACGGCAAAAGCAATTGAAAGCACAAAAAAAATTCATCTTGTGCTTGAAGATATCGAAAAGCAGTTAAAAGAAAATTTAAGTGAAGACGACTTGAGCCATTTTTTACGTGTCGTTGAAACAATGAAAACCAATATCCAGTAATATTTGTTAATTATGATCTTATCTCTAGGAGGGAACCCATCGACATGTTTAGTCTTTTTAAACGATCTAGCAACACCGAACGCTTTTTATTTGTATTGAGTATTCTTTTTATTTTAGTACAAGTCAATTTAGAACTAAAAATTCCAGCCTACATGGCAGAAATCACCACGCTTTTACAACAAGCCGGTACGACAACCAATGACATCCTGATGCCAGGATTTAAGATGATTGGCCTTTCATTACTGAGCTTTGCTTGTGCCGTACTCGTCGGATTTTTTGCTGCTCGGATTGCAGCAGGACTGATTACTCGCATTCGAGGACAAATCTTTAATCAAGTGACGAGCTACTCCACCAATGAAATTCAGCACTTTTCAGTACCGAGTCTGGTGACACGAACAACCAACGACTTAACGCAAATTCAAATGCTAATTGCGATGGGCCTTCAAGTCATTATTAAAGGTCCAGTTACTGCTGTTTGGGCGATTACAAAAATTGCAAATAAAAATTGGGAGTGGACTGCCACAACTGCGATTGCTGTCATTTTCTTGATGACCGCGATTGGTATTTTAATGGTGTTCGTTCGTCCGAAATTTGCCATGATTCAAACCTTAACCGATAATCTCAACAGTGTGACCCGTGAAAGCTTAACAGGACTACGTGTCATTCGCGCTTACAATGCCAAAGATTACCAAGAAAAAAAATTCGAAAAAGCCAATGATGAGTTGACATCGGTAAACTTATTTACAGGAAGAATGATGTCCATCTTAAATCCAGTGATGACCCTTGTTTCGACTGGTCTCACCCTAGCAGTTTATTTAATCGGTGCCTTTTTAATTCAAGACGCAATGGGGATGGACAAAATCAACCTCTTTTCTGATATGGTTGTCTTTACTTCTTACGCTATGCAAGTCGTAATGGGTTTTATGATGATGACCATGATTTTCTTCATTTTACCGCGTGCAATGGTTGCGGCTAACCGAATCAATGAAGTCTTGCACCTTTCTTCTTCTGTTCACTTTACCAATCAAAAGAGTGAAGCACTTGAAGAAAAAGGAACGATCCAATTCGATCACGTCTCCTTCACTTATCCAAACGCTGCCGAATCCGTCCTACATGATATTAGCTTTTCTGCAAAAGCAGGTGACACCGTTGCCTTTATCGGTTCGACGGGAAGTGGAAAAAGTACCATCTTAAAACTGATTCCGCGACTCTTTGATACAACCACAGGTCAAATCTTACTGAATGGAAAAAAATTAGATCATTTTGATCACGAAACGTTGAACAATCTGATTGGCTATATTCCACAAAAACCCGTGCTATTTTCCGGAGACATTCGTTCAAATATGACCTTGGGTACCAGTATGGCCTCACCATTAGATGAACCAGCGATTTATGAAGCCTTGACCATTGCACAAGCCAAAGACTTCGTTGAACGCGAAGAAGGACAACTTGCAGCTCCTGTTGCACAAGCAGGAAGCAACTTTTCAGGTGGGCAAAAACAACGATTAGCAATTGCTCGTGTCATCGCCCGTCAACCAGAAATCTTATTATTTGATGATTCGTTTTCAGCTTTAGACTATCAAACGGACAAGACCTTACGTAGTGTCTTAAAAGAACAATTACCTCAAACGACCAAATTAATTGTTGCCCAACGAATCAGTACCATTATGGATGCGAATCTAATTATCGTTTTAGATGAAGGTCGCATTGTTGGCAAAGGCACACACCAAGAATTATTAAAAGAAAACAAAGTCTATCAAGAAATTGCGTATTCTCAATTATCAAAGGAGGAACTGGTCAATGAGTAAAAAGAAACAAGCACAAAGCCATCTGACTTGGGCGAACATTCAAAAATATGCCGGCGCCTATACGTTGCCATTTATCCTCGCCTTGGTCTTAGCAACAATTGGAAGCATTACAACGATTATGGGACCTGATCGCCTCAGTGAAATTACTGATACGATTGCCGCAGGTTTAACTTCTTCAATTGATACAAATAAAATCAAAGAAATCGCCCTCTTTTTAGCGATTATTTACATCGTCGGTGCCGTAATGACCTACTTTCAAGGGTATATCATTACGACTGTCACCCAAAACTTTTCTAAAAAACTACGTCGGCATGTGTCAGAAAAAATCGACCGGTTGCCACTACAGTATTTTGACTCGCACAAACAAGGCGATACATTAAGTCGGGTCACCAATGACCTCGATACGGTGGGACAATCGTTAAGTCAAAGTTTAGGAACACTGGCCCCTTCCGTCACACTACTTGTGGGGACAATTATCATGATGTTCCGGAGTGAATGGCGCTTAAGTCTAACGGTCATTTTATCCGTTTTCGTTGGTTTCGTATTGGTTGGTGTGATTCTTGGCACTTCCCAAAAACACTTCGTTGCACAACAAACGAAATTAGGAGCTATTTCTAGTTATGCAGAAGAAATCTACTCTGGCCACAGCGTCATTACGACCTATAACGCTGAAAAAGAAGTCACTGAAAATTTCAAATCGTTAAATACCGACTTACACGACAGCGTTTGGAAAGCACAATTTTTATCTGGTATCATGATGCCGATGATGGGCTTTATCGGAAACTTTGGGTACGTGATGGTCTGTGTGATTGGCTCAATGTTGGCGTTAAATGGCACGATTACTTTTGGAGTGATTGTCGCCTTTATGATTTACGTTCGCTTATTTACCAATCCTTTGTCACAGCTTGCGCAAGCATTCGGCAACTTACAATCCGCAAGTGCCGCACTTAACCGCGTGTTTGAATTTCTCGGTGAACCAGAAATGGCCAATGAAGAAAACAAAAAAACACAGTTGACGCACACCAAAGGCAACGTCACTTTTGAACACGTGAATTTTGGTTATACAGCGGATCAAACAATTATTAACGACTTTTCGGTTGAAGCAGCAGCGGGTAGTAAAATTGCGATTGTCGGTCCAACGGGGGCCGGAAAAACAACGATCGTTAACTTGTTAATGAAGTTTTATGAAGTGAACAGCGGCGACATCAAAATCGATGGACAATCCATTAATCAGATGACACGCGAAGAAGTCCACAATCAATTTTGTATGGTCTTACAGGATACTTGGCTCTTTGAGGGAAGTATCAAAGACAACCTGATTTTTAACCAAGAAGAAATTACTGAAGCGGAAGTCGTTGATGCTTGTAAAGCGGTTGGCTTACACCACTTCATCACCACTTTACCAAAAGGCTATGACACGATCTTAGATGACAGCGTAGAGCTTTCTGTCGGTCAAAAACAATTAATGACGATTGCTCGTGCCTTAATCAAACAAGCACCAATGTTGATTTTAGATGAAGCAACGAGCTCAGTAGATACTCGTACCGAGGAGTTGATTCAACAAGCGATGGACAAATTAATGGAAGGCAAAACTTCTTTCGTTATCGCTCACCGCTTATCAACCATTCGCAATGCCGATAAAATCTTAGTCATGAATCAAGGTGACATTATCGAACAAGGAGACCATGAAACACTTATGAAGAATGAAGGTTTCTACGCCAATCTCTACAACAGTCAATTTTCTAAAAACTAAGAAAAAAACTCGACGAAAAAGTGCCTCTTGGACTGCTTTTTCGTCGAGTTTTTACTGTATTTAATGAACAGATAAGCGAAAGATTACACCGATAAAATAAAGGCAAGGATAGCCAATCATCATGACCGACATTGTTTTTAAGACTAAAGGAAAGGTCCTTTGCTTTTCTTGAACGGCAAAATATGGACGCAATCCTTGGAGCAGCTTCGGTAGGAAAAGCAGCAAGAGTAGAACTGGCCATGGAGATAAATCGACAATTACCAGCACTGGTAACAAAAGAAAACTGCCCATCAAAAAAAATCTTAATAATCCGACGGCATTTTTTTTGCCGATATAATAAACAAGGGTTTGGCGATGATTGACAATATCCTCTTCTAAATCACAAGTATTATTGGCAATTAAATTATTAAACATCATCAAAACCAAGGGCAAACAAACAAGAAAAAAATTCCCATCCATACTTTTTAAGAGACTCTCTTGTCGATCAAAAGTTAACACATAAAAGGCAACGAATGGTACGAGATAGCCACTTGCCAAAGAGGTAATCGTTTCTGCAATCGGTAGACTATTTAACGGTCGTGGTCCAGAGGAATAAAACAACCCAATGTAAAAACCAAGCATTCCTGGAATCAGTAACCAAAGGCTCGTTTGCCATACTAAAAGGAGACCAAAGAAGCAAGAAGCTGCCATAAAGAAAACAAAATACCAACGAACCAATTTTAACGAAAGCTGGTCTCGGCCAATAATATTTGATTTTTCCTTGTAGTCATGGTCATCCGATGCATTTTGGTAATCCATATAATGATTAAAAATATTGACGGCTAAGTGAAACAACAAAATCGTCAAGACATATAAAAAAAAGGCGGCATTTAATTGAATCCCATACTGAAAACTGCCATAAGCCCATCCTAATAAAACTAAAAAGAGATTTAAGGGTGCCGTGTAGACTTCCGCTAATTCCCAAAATTGTTTAAAACGCATAAAAAAACTCCTCCAATAACAAAACAAATCAAAATGCTCTTGTAGTATAGCACAAACCGGCAGATTCTTGATTTTCTATGATTGGTGAAGGAAATGAAGCGACTCTCCTCTCTACTCGCTTAAATCAGCCTTCGTTTCACTAACCCCTTCTCCGAACGAAGTCATCAATCACTTTTTTCACCCCTTTAAACAGGTAAACATTCAGCAAGGTTAGAAGAAAAAAGCCCATTAAGAACAAGAAGAGAAAGCCGTTACTTCCTTGTTCAATCTGAAATATAGGAAAAATAACGTATTTTAATAACAAAATCGAAATCATTGCTAAGTACATATATACAATTAGTAAGTCTTTATAGTGGTTGAACACCACATTATTCTCTTCTTTCTTACCAAATACATAGATTCGTTCAATCACGCCACTCACTATGAAAGTGACTGCTAACACAACGATTTCACTTTCTGTATACAAATAGAACAAAGCTAACAATAGACCTAAAAACAATGAACTTAAAAACATTTCTCCCTCTTTTTTCATGCAAAAACACTCCTTTTCTTTTCCATCTTCGTATATACAAGAAAAACTTCCTAAAAAAACAGGAAGTTTTATTCTCGTTCGAATGTTCCATCTTCACTGAAAATTCTGAACATTTAAATAAAAACAACAACGAAAAGTTTTTTCTACCCTTGATATTTAAAAACTACCTGACTATCGTAAAGTTTAAAAATCTTTTCAAAAAGCATCTGGGCAAATAAGCCAGAAACAATCGGAACAATAAACCAACAAAGAACAAAAAGCACCACATTTAACCCTAGTTCCAAAGACGTTAAGGGACCCACCAAACCGACTAAACCAAAGCCAGCTGAGCTCGCTGTTCCTGAAATATTAAAAAATGCCGTAGGAATCGCTGCGATGGTTGCGGTAAAGAGACAAGGTAAAACAATAATGGGATATTTAAATAAGTTGGGCATCATTAATTTCATGCCACCCAAGGCAATGGCCAAAGTAACACCCGATTGATTGGTTCGCCAAGAATGAATCACAAGTACAATCGTTGTCGAGGCTATTCCCATGGCAGCGGCTCCAGCAGACAATCCGTTTAACTGAATCGCCATTGCGACACCAACTGTTGTTAGGGGTGAAAGAATCAATAGCGCAAAAGAACAAGCAATTAAAATACTCACAACAATCGGTTGCAAGGTGGTAAATTGATGAATCACTTGACCGATAGTAAGAGTCATTTGCGTAACATACGGATAAAGGAGTTTCCCAATCAAACCAGCTAGACTCCCAACGACAAGGGGGAAAGCAATAATTTCCACTGAGCCAAAGCGTGAACCCACTCCCATAAACAATAAAATCGCAATCGCGGCTGTGAGAATAATATTCATAATATCTCCCGTCCCCTCTGCCACAAAGCGACCGATTTCAGAATCAAACTGAATGACTCCAGATCCTGCAAAAGCAGCAGCTCCGACAATCATGGTCTTCATCGGAGCCAAATCAAATTGCTTGGCAATCAAACTTGCAATAATAAAAGGCATGGCTACTTGAAATAATTGGGCGACTTCAAGCAATTGATGAATCACTACCAGATGTGAAAAATTTTTAAAAAGCGTACCAATGACAGCATTTGGAATCAATGAAAGAATCGTTCCTTGAGCTGCCCCCGTTAATAATTGATTCAAAAACACTTTTGGTGTCATACGAACCTTTGGTGTTGCGTTTGTCATGCAAATCTCCCTGCCAATCTCAATTGTTTTATCGAAAGTATCAATCGCTGATCATTCGTAAGCAATCACATTATTTATTAGACTCTAAACTGTTGGCATCATAGCATACATCCGATTTCTTTTGTTCGCTCTCCGTTGTTTTCTAATCATCTTTTTAGGGGATTGTTTGTTTTTTATTCAAAAAAAGGATTCTCTAGAGCTGCCCCCTCTTGAGAATCCTTTTTTTGATTAATGTGCCTTTAGGACTTGTTCTTTGACTTTAACTAATTTTGTTAAGAACGCACAGTAGGGTGTGTCAATCCCATATTCTCTTCCCTTACGAACAATCGCTCCGTTAATATAATCAATTTCTGTTAAACGATTATTCACAATCAAATCTTGATACATGGATGGGTGGTGCAAGCCGATGGTTTCTCGATTATAGCAAGATTGGATTTGATTTAACACTTCTGGAATATTTAAATGGGCGTTTTCCATTGCAGCAATCGCAGCAAATTCTGAAACAATTTGTTCTACGATTTGATCGGCTCCATCCGTTTCACCAAAATCCGCCATGTTCGAATCAAGCAAGGTACATAAGCCATTCATCGTTCCATTGACACAACCTTTTTTATAAATGGAAGATAAAATGTTTTCTGAGTACTTAGCATTCAATTTCGCTCCATTCAGAACTTCAACCACTGCTTGAGCAGATGCTTTTCCATCTGTCCCCAAATTTTGTAAATCGACAGAACCTGTTCCAAAGAACTTCGCTTGCCCTGGACCTTCTAAACCTGCGGTCCACATCGTATTGCCTAATAAAATATTCGTTAACGGCACGTACTTTTTAATCACATCTTCATGACCAATGCCATTTAATAAACATAAAACTTTGGTGTTTTCGCCGACCATGTTCTGAATGGCTTGCATCATCGAATCCAGTTGCATCGCTTTCGTAAATAAAATTACAAGGTCCGCTTGAAAATCGACCGCTGAAACTTCATCTTGGTGGTAAATGGTTAAGTCTTCCTTGACATGTACGCCATCAAAATTTGCTTGTAACCCATGCTTACGAATGGCATCGATATGGTCTTGCCAACCATCAATTAAAATCACCTCATTGTTTGATTGATGTAACATTAGGCCAAAACGACTGCCCATCGCGCCTGCACCTGCAATAATAATTTTCATTTCTTTTTTCTCTCCTTGCATGTTTCCTTATTTTTTATGTAAATTCAGTAACAAATTACTAAGAATCATTTCAGTTTCTCTTTCTCATTTTCCTTTCCGTGATAAAGTGTCAATTGACTGCTATTTATCCTTGAAAGGTGAGTTTATGAATATTCAACAATTAAAATATTTTATTGAAATTGCAGATACGAACAACCTATCTGCAGCGGCTCGCAATCTTTTTGTCACTCAGCCAACCCTCTCCCTGGCCTTAAAAAAAATGGAGAGCGAATTACGCACTTCTCTTTTTACTCATACCCCTCAGCCTTTTCAATTGACGAAAACGGGGGAACATTTGTATGAACAAGGACGACAAATTGTGAATCAATTCGATCAATTGATTACGGCTATCCATGTCATGTCAGACGAAGAGCAAACGAAGAAGAAAAAGATTAGAATCGGCTTGCCTACTCTTTTTTCGATGCAATTTATGAAAGAAATCTCAGAGTTTTTAAGTACCCATCCTCACGTGGATCTTGCCATTACTCAAGATGGTTCGCCACACTTACAAGCCATGCTTGAAAAAGACGAACTTGATATTGGCCTACTTTCTTACCCGAATCTTTCTCCAGAAAAAATTTCAATTGAACTCCTTGAAACTTCAACAAAAGGCTATCATGTATACGTGGTTGTCCCCGAAGGCAACCCCTTGTCTCAACAAGACCAACTCACTTTTAGCGACTTGAAGGACCAACGCTTTTCTTCTCTAACGACCAACTATATGTTGGGCCGTTTACTCTTTGACCGTGCAAGAGACCTTGGTTTTGAACCCAATGTCGTTCTTTTCAATAATGACTTACAAGTCCTCTTGCATAGTTTGCTTGAAAATGAATCTATCTGTCTTTTACCGATTGAGTATCAAAACGTCAGTAAAAGTGACGGCTTAAAATGGATTCCTTTAAAAGATAAACAACATTTTTTTCCGATTGGCATCGCCCTTCGTAAAGAGGCTTCTTTATCAAAAGATATGAAAGATTTTATCGAGAGAATTAAACAAAATTAAACCTCTCGATGTTTCTTTCTACCCTTGGTATTTAAAAACGACTTTACTATCGTATAATTTCAATACCTTTTCAAATATAAAGTGAGCAAATAAGCCTGCGACAATTGGGACAACAAACCAACAAATGATGAGTAACAAGCCACCTAATCCTTGATCAAACGAAGCCAAAGGTCCGACTAAACCAACTAAACCAAAGCCTGCTGAATTCGCTGTTCCCGAAATATTAAAGAGAGCAGCTGGAACAGCAGCAACTACTGCAGTAAAGAGACAAGGTAATAAAATAATGGGGTATTTAAATAAGTTCGGCATCATCATCTTCATGCCACCTAACGCGATCGCTAACGTGACGCCAGATTGATTCGCTCGCCAAGAGTTCATAACGAGTACAATGGTTGTCGCAGCAATTCCCATCGCCGCAGCGCCTGCAGACATCCCATTCAATTGGATTGCCATCCCAATTCCAACCGTTGTCAGTGGCGAAACAATTAATAAAGCAAACGAACAGCTAATTAAAATACTCATAATAACCGGTTGATAATTTGTAAAATCATTGATGAGTTGACCAATTGCTACCGTAATTTGAGTCACATAAGGATAAGCCAACATGCCAATTACTCCTGCACCAATCCCAACCACAATCGGCAAGGCAATAATTTCGACAGAACCAAATTTCGAGCCAATGGCCATCAACATCAAGACAGCAACGGCTGCTGTCAACATGATGTTGATAATATCCCCAGTTCCGGCAGCGACAAAGGCACCCACTTCACGATTAAAATTGAGTACTCCAGATGCTGCAAAAGCTGCGCCCCCCACAATCATTGATTTTGCCGGTGTGAAATCAAATTGTTTGGCAATCAGTGCGGCAATAATCAATGGCGTAGCAATTTGAAAAATAAGTGCCGCATTTAAAATCATTTCAATCACTGGAATATGTGCGAAATATTTTAAAATGGCACCGATGACGGCATTGGGAATTAGTGCAATAATCGTTCCTTGTGCGGTTCCAGCTAATAATTTGTTAAAAAATAGTTTCGGTGTCATCTGAGTTTGAACGGTTTCAGTCGTCATAATAAATCTCCCTATTTCAATCTAATTTTTATTTCGAGAAGAACATTGAGAAAACATTCACTTTTATTCAGATAAAAATTTTCCTTTTAAAGTCTTTAGACAAAAAACTGCTTGAATCAATGTTTTTTTAGCTTGAAAATCACTCTTTTAACCGGTTTTTCGAGAAACCTCATCTTCTTATTTATAGTGAAACAAATCACATTGGTGGTTAAAAAAATATTTCTTTTCTTTTTTGTCTTAAAATTTTATTGCTTCATTCGTTATTTTTCTCTGCTGTTTCTTTCGACACCACTAATTTACCTCGAACGAAAAGCGAATGCCAATTGTTAAAGTTTATAGACCTATTAATTTTATTTATACCCTAAAAAAACATTGATACGACAGCTCCACTCATTTATTTCTTTGTTATTTATAGTTGTTTTTTAATGAATTTCTTACTTTTGTTTTAGGATATTTTTGACAAATACAAGTCATATTCTAAAACAAAATCAACTTCACCGATGTTTTTTATATAGAAAAATAACCAACAATCAATTTTACATGCATCGATTGTTGGTTATGAATGTTTATTGGTCAAAATACAGGACGAACTTCTTGTCTGAAATTTTCAGCCAATCATTCGACTCATTAATAAGACATCTAAAAAAGCACCTTCGTCACTGCGCGCCCCACGTGCCATGACCGCTTCTTGTTTGAAGCCAAACTTTTTATACAAGCCGATTGCTTTGGTGTTTTGACTTTGGACCGTTAATTCGATGCGAAAGATCGTTTGACTTTCTTCTGCCCAAATAAGTAATTCTTCTATGAGAATACTTCCGAGTCCCATTCCCCAGTATTCTTTTAAGATGGAGATTCCTAGCTCACCGATATGCGCGATCCGCTTTTCTGAATCACTTTTAATCGAGGCCGTACCGACAATCTTATCACCGAAAAGGGCGACAAATAAGACATTCGATTCACTTTCATAGAGATCTGCCAATTGCAAGGCAAGTAGCTCTTCTGGTAGATTGATGCCCTTTTCGTCCATCACTAGAAATGCTGTTTCTTCGCCAATTTTTCTAGTTACTTTTAATAACTGTGCGGCATCTTCTGGTATTGCTTCACGAATAATCAAATCCAATGCCTCACTCATTGGCTGCTCGCCATTTCGCTAAAATTCGTGCTTCAAATTGCTGCCCTGCTGGACCATGACTTTGAAAGGCGACTTGGCGATGGTCGCTATTTTCTGGGTCTTTCGTCAAGATAACTTCTAAATAATCTTCCGGCAAGTAGTCTTCTAACAAATTTCCCCATTCAATGACTGATAAGCCCTCCCCTTCAAAATACTCATCCAGACCTAAGTCTCCCGCACTCCCCCCTGTTCGGTAAACATCCATATGATAAAGTGGTAAGCGCCCTTGCAGATACTCACGAATAATCGTATAGGTGGGACTTTTTATCATTTGCTCGATGCCTAAACCTTCCGCAATGCCTTTGGTTAACGTCGTTTTGCCTGCACCTAAATCCCCCGTCAAGACAAGATTGTCCCCCTTTTGTGCCACGCTTCCAATCATTTTGGCTAATTTTTTTGTTTCTTCTGGGCCTCCTAAAAAGATCACACTCGTGCCCTCCTTTGAATTTTTACTAACGCTCCTAATATATCATCATTTACAAGATTCGTCATCGTAAAGGAAGACCGAATCGAAAACAAATCCATCGTTTCTCTTTCCCCCCTCTTCCTACAATTGAGCGTTCACAAAGAATCAACGCTTCAATCCGCTTGGAGCCAAGAAACACACTGATGTCAAAAAAAGCAAGAAACCTCTACCAATTCTAAACATTTTAGTAGGAAATCCCTTCTGAACCTGTCATAATAAATAATAAGACAGATGAAGGAGAGTGAAAAAATGAATAAAATTATTTTAGTCGGAAATGGCGATGTCGGGTCAAGTTACAGTTTTGCTTTAGTCGCACAAGGAATTGGAAATGACGTTGGCATCATTGATTTGGATGAAAAGAAGGTTGAAGGTGATGTTGCCGATCTGGCTCACGGACTCGCTTTTATTGGACCAAAACAAATCTACTCTGCAACTTATGCTGACTGTCATGACGCCGACCTCGTTGTGATTACCGCAGGTGCAAACCAAATACCAGGCGAAACACGACTCGACCTAATTACTCGTAATGCAAAGATTATGAAATCCATTGTTGAATCCGTGATGGCTTCTGGATTTGATGGTATTTTTTTAATTGCGACCAATCCTGTCGACGTGTTAACTCACTATGTCAAAAAAATCTCTGGTTTGCCTGCAGGTCGTGTCATTGGATCTGGCACAACACTCGATACGGCACGCCTTCGCAATGCAATTGGAGAAAAGATAAAAATTGATCCTCGAGATGTTCAAGTAACGGTCATGGGGGAACACGGTGACACCCAATTTCCTGTGTGGTCTCATGCAAACATTGGTGGACTCAGTATTGGTGAATGGCTGGAGCGTCACCCTGAATTTTCAGCAGATGAACTCGATGGCATGGCTGAAGATGTCAAAAATGCAGCTTACGGCATTATTGATGCGAAAGGATCGACTCATTATGGCATCGCGATTTCACTCGCTCGAATTACAAAAGCAATCTTCAACGATGAATATTCAGTCTTACCAGTTTCCGTTCATTTGGAAGGCCACTATGGCACCAGTGATGTTTGCGTTGGCTCAAATGCCGTCATTTATCATAAAGGTGTCCGTGAGATTATCGAAACACCCCTCAATCAAATTGAACAAGAAAAAATGACCCTTTCTTTGCAAACATTAAAAAAAATGCAAGAACAACTGCAAGATCCCCCTTCGTAAATAGAAAAAGCAGCTTCCAAATAATTCACCAGGGAGCTGCTCTTTCTATTTTTTTGTGTTTGATAAAAAAAGCCCAGGCGCTTTTCTCGTAATTTATTTTCATTATGTTACAATGACTTTGTTACTAGGGGTGTCTTGAAAAAAAGACTGAGATGCAAATCGCAGACCCTTTGAACCTGTAAGTTGATGCTTGCGTAGGGAAGTTGACAAAAAGAAAGCGCTCGGGGTGTCTTCCGGTGCTCATTTTTTGAATGCATTTTTACGCCAGACCTGAAATTAGAGGATTGGCGTTTTTTTGTGTGGAGTCACAGCTAGTAATAATTCAAATTCACGGAGGATGACACGATGTTTTCACAAGAGCTACACAAGGCTACCAGGGCGATCTGGCAAGAAAGTAAGGCGCACCCTTTTGTACAAGAATTAGTTGCCGGCACACTACCGGAAGCTATTTTTCGGTATTATTTGCTACAAGACCGCTATTATTTGATTCAATTTAGCAAAGCACACCATCAGTTAGCGGCAGCGACTGAGAACGGAGATTTTCGAGAGACCCTCATCGCAAATGCCAAAGGTTTAGAAAAATCTGAGGTGAGTGTCCGGAATGACTTTTTTCAACAAATGAATATTACAACAGAGGAGTATACAGCGACGCCCATCGCGCCAACGGCTTATCACTACACGAGTCATATTTTCCGACTCTTACAAACAGAAACTCCTGGGACTGTTTTGGCCGGCCTACTCCCTTGTTATTGGCTTTACCAAGAAATTGGTGAGCATTTTGCAGATGTGGGTTCCCCTCACCCGGTCTATCAAGCTTGGATTGATACTTATCATCGTCCCGCATTTAAAGAAATGACGAACATTCAAATTGGTTGGTTGGACCATTTTGCTCAACAAGCTTCAGAGGACGAACGCGCGGCGATGAAAGAAGCCTTTATCATTAGTAGCCGCTTAGAATTACAATTTTGGGAAATGTCTTATCAAAAAGAAACTTGGGAGGAAAACAAATGAACTTTGACCACATCCAAACCCTACGGGAAATCAATCCACTCGTGCATAACATTACGAACTTAGTCGTTGCCAATGACAGTGCGAATGGCTTGCTTGCCATTGGTGCCTCCCCTTTCATGTCAAATACCATCATGGAAGTGGCAGAAATCCAAACCTTCAATCACGCCCTTGTCTTAAATATGGGGACGATTAATGATGAACAGCTAAAAGCCATGCTCCTTGCTGGACAAGCCGCCAATCACCAAGGAAAACCAGTCGTTATTGACCCTGTTGGTGCTGGCGCAACAACTTATCGAAAAGAAGTGATTCAGCAACTCTTAGAAAAAATTCAACCGACACTGATTCGTGGCAATGCAGGAGAACTAGCGAGCCTAGCCAACGTGCCTTGGGAAGCAAAAGGCGTGGATGCTGGTAGTGGAAGTGCAAACGTGCAAGACATTGCCGAAGCTGTCGCAAAAAAATACCGCTGTATCGTCTTTATTAGTGGAGCGACAGACGTCATTACCAATGGAGAACAAACCTATTTAAATAAAAATGGGACACCTGATTTCACCCAAATGACTGGGAGTGGTTGCCTCCTTTCTTGTATTTGTGGAGCTTTCTTAGGCAGTCTGACGACAAATAGACCTGCAGAACAACTGGAGGCCGTTGTTCTCGCTGGTATCACGTATAGTATCGCCGGTGAAAAAGCAATCGAAGGGTTCGAGCAACTTCAAGTGGGACATTTCCGAATGAACCTCCTCGACCAGCTATCAACAATCAATGGCGCAATGGTCGCAGCCAAAGTGAAAGGCGAATGGGTGAAGAAACATGAATGAGTATCCTCAAGCCTTAACCATTGCCGGCTCTGATAGCGGGGGTGGTGCTGGTATCCAAGCCGATTTAAAAAGTTTTCAAGAACGACACGTCTTTGGCACCTCGGTCCTCACAGCCGTCACTGCTCAAAATACTCTAGGGGTCCATGATATTTTCAACCTCCCTCGTCAAACGATTGAAAATCAATTAGAAGCGATTGCAACCGATTTTCAAATTCGGGCGGTTAAAACCGGGATGTTAGCAAATGGGGATGTGATACAATTCATTGCGAACCAGTTACAGACTGTTTCTTTTGGTCCTTTAGTCGTTGACCCCGTCATGGTGGCCAAAGGTGGCGCGAACTTATTAGAAAAGACTGCCCTTCAAGCATTAAAGGAACAGCTGATTCCTTTAGCAACAATTATTACACCGAATTTACCAGAAGCCGCAATCCTTGTCGAAAAAGAATTAACAAGCAAAGAAGCGATTGAAAAAGCAGCGAACGACATTCAAGCGTTAGGTGCCAAAAATGTCATCATCAAAGGGGGGCATCGATTAGACGTACCCGATGCCACCGATTTCCTCCTGCTTGAAGACGGGAGAAAATTCTGGTTAACCAAACCTCGTCTTGATACGAAACGAACCCACGGAACAGGTTGTACCTTTTCTGCTGTGATTACAGCGGAACTCGCCAAAGGTCAGGACGTTCTCTCTGCAGTCCAGATTGCGAAAGACTTTATTCAAGCCGCTATCAAGACCACGATTGCAGTCGGTCACGGACACGGTCCAGTGAATCATTGGGCTTATCACAAAGGAGGAAGCTAATGAAGGATTTTCTACCAGAACACCTGACCCTCTATTTTGTCGCGGGCACACAAGATGTCCAAGGAGAGCAAGCACTGCCTGAGTTACTTGAGCAAGCCATTCAAGCAGGCATCACGACTTTTCAATACCGTGAAAAAGGACCGAATTGTCTAAAAGATCCTGTAGCGATTCAAAAGATGGCTCGCAAACTGCAAGCCATCTGCCACAAACATCAGGTCTTCTTTTTGATTAATGATAACCTCGCGCTCGCCTTAGCCATTCAAGCTGACGGGATTCACGTGGGACAAAATGACACGAACATTCAAGAAGTCATTAAGGAATGTAAGGGAAAATTACGTATCGGACTTTCTTGTCATACGCTTCAAGAAGTGCAAGCAGCCAATCAACTGTCAGCAATTGATTATGTTGGCATCGGACCGGTTTACCCAACTTCCTCAAAAGCAGATGCCCAAGCACCTCTTGGCGTCAAGCAACTCCACCAACTCGCTGCTGCCAGTCAAAAAGCAGTTGTTGCCATTGGTGGCTTAACAGAAACAAACTGCCGATTGATTGATTCAAATAAAATCGATGGACTTGCAGTCATTTCGATGATCACTAAGGCCAAAGATTTACCGAAAACCATTCACACTTTACGGCAACATTTCCAACAAAGAGTCTAAGCTTCATGCTTCTTTTTTATGTTTCATAAAGAAAAAATGTATTCTTTTGTTATAATCGTGTGAGGAAAGGTGTGAAATCAAATTGAAGCCCTTAGAAAAAGAACAAGGTTTTCTTCCTATTTATGACAATCAAACCGAAATACTCATACTTGGTACGGCTCCAAGTGCTGTCTCTTTAAAAAAGAATGAATATTATGCCAATCCTGGTAATCAATTTTGGAAACTACTCTTTACTCATTTACAAGTGGTAGACCCTCTCAACTATCAAATGCGAATTGCTCAATTGAAACAACATCGAATTGGTTTATGGGATGTTTACTCGACTTTTGAAAGAAAAGGTAGTTTAGATAGCAATTTCTCAACTGTCTGTCAAAATGATTTCACAGAACTGTTAACAAATGCTTCAATCAAAAAAGTCATTGCCAATGGTTCACTTGCCTATCAAGAAGCAAAAAAGAATGATACGTTGAACCACCTCCCAATTCATCTCGCCTTATCAACCAGTGGCGCCAATAATGGCAGAAGTAAAGATCGTCTGCAAAATTGGGGGAGCCTCTTACAAGAAGTTAGAACAAAAAAATAGAAACAAAAAAATCCTAGATGAAACGACCAAACGTTTCATCTAGGATTTTTTCCTACTGGCGATACATCTTCAACTCTAAAAACAAGTCATTGTAAATCCCGATGTACTCGGCACCAAGGTTTTCGTACACTTCAAGTTTGGCAATTAATTCATCGCTTGGATAAAACTGCTCGTCTTCGGTAATCTCAGCAGGTAGTAATTTCATGGCTTCTTTATTTGGAGTGGAATAACCAATGTATTCGGCGTTTTGAGCCGCAATTTCTGGTCGTAACATAAAGTTGATAAAATCATAGGCTCCCTTGACGTTTTTGGCGTTATGAGGAATCACGATATTGTCGAACCAGACGTTCGAGCCTTCTTCAGGAATCACATAATGAATGTGCTCGTTTTGATCCATCATATCCGCTGCCTCCCCCGAAAAGGTAATGGCAACTGGTGTTTCTTCATTCACCATATACATTTTGATTTCGTCTGCCACGAGTGCTTTAACGTTTGGCATTAATTCTCGTAAAAGAGTGACGGATTCTGCGAGTTCTTCATCGTTTTTACTATTTAACGAATAGCCTAAGGTATTTAAGCCAATACCAATCACTTCTCGCGCGCCATCAATCATCATTAAATTGTTCCGTAAAGCCGGATTCCATAAGTCTGCCCATTTGGTCATTTCTTCGCCGTCAATGAACTTATCATTGTAAACAATTCCTAAGGTCCCCCAGAAATAAGGCACAGAATATTGATTTTCAGGATCAAAACTCATATTTAAAAAGCGTGGGTCAATGTTCTCAATCCCTTGAATTTTACGATAATCCAATTTTTGAACTAGATTTTCTTCCATCATTTTTTCAATCATGTACTCACTTGGAATCGTAATATCATAAGAAGTGCCACCCTGAGATAACTTGGTGAACATGCCTTCGTTTGAATCAAAGGTTTCATAGTTGACTTTATAACCATATTCTTGTTCAAACTGTTTTAATAAATCCGGATCGATGTAGTCTCCCCAGTTATAAATATTTAACACTTCTGCACCAGCCATGCCACTACTTTTTTCTAATTGTTTGACACCGAAAAATAGTACGAGAAGAATCAACAAAATACCAATGATGAGTGATTGTAATTTTTTCATCGAATCGTCACTCCTCTCATTCCTAGTCGTCCACGTTTTATTTTCTTCGAAACATTTTCTTTACTAATAAAATAATAACCGACAACTAAAATTAAAGAAAAGAGGAAGACAAGTGTGCTTAAAGCATTAATTTCTAAACTAATTCCTTGTCTTGCCCGAGAATAAATTTCGACAGATAGCGTACTAAAGCCATTTCCTGTCACGAAAAAGGTCACAGCAAAATCATCTAAAGAGTAAGTAAACGCCATAAAATAGCCGGCAATAATCCCTGGCGATAAGTACGGCAAGATGATTCGTTGAATGACCTGGAAATAATTCGCTCCCAAGTCTAGTGCTGCATCAACCATGGAATCATTCATCTCCTTGAGCTTTGGCAACACCATTAAAACAACAATCGGAATACTAAAGGCAATATGAGACAATAACACTGTAAGAAAACCTAAGCTGAAATTGCGGACAAGACCACCGATGGTTGTAAAGAAAATTAAGAAACTCGCACCGATAATGACATCGGGTGATACTAATAAAATATTATTTAGACTCATAAAAGTATTGCGTAACGGGCGTTTTTTTGTATAGTAAATCCCCATCGCACCAAAAGTCCCAATAATTGTCGCGATTAAAGCCGACAAAAAAGCCAACAAAAACGTTTCTAAGACAATAATTAATAATCGAGTATCTTCAAAAACGGCCGTATAATTGTCCCAAGTAACCCCAGTAAATTCATTCATTGTACCGCCGTCATTAAAGGAATAAAGAATCAAATAAAAAATCGGCGCGTATAAAATCACAAAAACGAGCGTCAGGTAAATGCGAGACCAGATTTTTTGACTCATTTCTTTTGTCCTCCTTTCGCTTTTTCACCAGTGAGTAACATCACGATAAACATGGCGATAATCAAAATCACACCAATTGTTGAACCCATGCCCCAGTTTTGGGTCACGAGGAAATGTTGTTCAATCGCCGTTCCTAACGTAATGACCCGGTTGCCACCGATTAAGCGAGTTAACATAAATAAGGAAAGTGAGGGAATGAAGACTGCCTGTACCCCACTTTTCACTCCGTTTAAAGATAAGGGGAAAATCACCCGACGAAACGTCTCCATTGAATTCGCACCTAGGTCTTTGCTGGCGCTAATTAAAGAGGGATTCATCTCTTCTAACGCATTGTAAATAGGAATAATCATAAAAGGTAACTCAATATAGGTTGCAACCGTTAGGAAGCTCACGTCCGTAAAAAGAATCTGTTTCGCACCAATTCCAAAGAATTCTAAGAAACCATTCACACTTCCGTGAATACCAAAAATCCCAATAAAGGCATAGGCTTTTAACAACAAATTAATCCAGGTTGGCAAAATAATTAGCAGCAACCATAAATCTTTGTGTTTTAATTTTGTGAGAAAATAAGCGGTTGGATAGCTAATGAACAACGTAATCAAAGTAATTAAAAAAGCATACCATATGGAATTTAACGTCATCATTAAATACTTTCCTGAAGAAAGATAGACCTGATAGTTGGCCAGAGTAAAGGCACCGTTCATATCAAAGAAAGATTGATACACAATTAAAAGTACAGGCGCTAAAACAAATAACAACAGCCACAATAGATAAGGAACGGCATAGATACGTCTTACTTTTGTCATCTTCTTCCCCCCTACTCTTCATAGCTTTCAAGTCGGGCGTCAAAGTCTTCTTCCGACTCATTAAAGCGCATCACGTGGATGTCTTCCGGTTCAAAGAACAGACCAACCTGACTGCCTTCTTGGGCTTTGCGTGTTGAATGGACCATCCACTCATTGCCGTCTTCGTCATAACAAATAATTTCATAATGCACGCCACGGAATAACTGGGTGTCAACTTTCACTACAAGCTTTCCTTTTTCAACAGTCGTTAAGGTTAAATCTTCTGGCCGAATCACAATTTCAACCGGTTCGTTTTTACGCATTCCGCCATCCACACACTCGAACTGTTTTCCAACAAATTCGATTAAATAGTCCTCAAGCATGGTCGCATTGATAATATTGCTTTCGCCAATAAAATCCGCCACAAATTTATTAATTGGCTCGTCGTAAATATCGACCGGGGTCCCGCTTTGGATAATTTCCCCCTGGTTTAGAACAAATATTTCATCACTCATCGCAAGCGCTTCTTCCTGATCGTGCGTGACAAAAATAAAGGTAATGCCTAGTCGTTGTTGCAATTCCCGTAACTCATATTGCATATCGGTCCGTAACTTTAGATCAAGAGCCGATAAGGGTTCGTCGAGTAGCAAAACTTTTGGTTCATTAACAATCGCACGGGCAATCGCCACTCGTTGACGTTGTCCGCCTGACATTTCGCTAATTTCACGGTTTTCGTAACCACCCAAACGCACTAAACGCAAGGCTTCTTCCACTTTCTCTTTAATTTGATTTTTCGGTAACTTTTTAATTTTTAGACCAAAAGCGACATTTTCAAAAACATTCATATGTGGAAATAAAGCATAATCTTGGAAGACCGTATTGACTTGGCGTTGATTCGCAGGCACGTCGTTGATGCGTTTTCCTTCAAAATACACATCCCCTTCGGTGGCTTCGGAAAACCCAGCAATAATTCTCAATATTGTTGTCTTGCCACAGCCCGAAGGCCCCAACAACGTATAAAACTTTCCTTCTTCTATCTCAAAATTGACCCCTTTTAAAATGGTCTCGTCATCGTATCGCTTCACTACATCGGTAAATGAAATGATTGGTTTTCCCATGTTTCTTCCTCCTAATTGGTTGATTATATGTTCTTTTATATCCGTTTTTTTCTGTCTCACTCTTAGTCTTTCGAACTGATCGTTTACTTGATTTCAGACCAGAACATACTTGTTAAGAATAGGGTTTTTCCTACCAAAATACAAGCATCTTTTCTTTTTTTATCTATTTTTCGCAAAACAAGGATTCTATGGTATGATAGCACTAATTTATAAGCAAATTTATTACTAAAGGAGTGGCATAAATGTCTGATTTTATCGCTTTTGAAGTCAATCAAGAAGAACATGTTTTTTCTCGTGGGTTAACCCCCAAAAAAAGGATACCATTACAAGAAGGTCATGTGGAAGTCCAGGTGGATTATTCTGACATCAACTATAAAGATTCCTTAGCTGCCACAAAAAATGGTGGTGTTATTCGTAAGTACCCAATGACACCCGGTATTGATCTAGCAGGTGAAGTCGTGTCTTCGAAAAACGACTCTTTTGCAGTTGGTGACAAAGTTCTCGTTACAGGTTATGGACTCGGCGTTAGCCACCCAGGCGGCTTCAGTCAGTACCAACAAGTTCCAGTGGAGTGGCTCGTTAAAATACCAAGCCGTTTAACAACAAAAAGTGCGATGCAATATGGCACAGCTGGTTTCACAGCGGCGCTAGCGGTCCTAGCACTCGAAGAAAAAAATTATGAAAAAAATCAAACGATTTACATTACTGGTGCTTCTGGTGGTGTCGGCAGTATTACAATCGCCTTATTAAAACGTTTAGGATATGAAAACATCGTCGCAATTTCTCGAAAAAAAGCAGATTGGCTAATCGATCTTGGCGCGACAAAAATTATCGCGCCTGCTGAAGTGATCCCAGAAAAAATCAAACCTTTGGATCGCCAAAGCGTGACTGCAGTGATTGATACCGTGGGTGGAGACCTTTTATCGGCAATCTTACCGCAACTCGTTTATAATGGAAGTGCCTACCTTTGTGGCAATGCAGCAGGTATTCAATTTGATACGACGGTGCTTCCTTTCATTTTACGAGGTATTCAAGTCGTTGGGATTGATTCCGTTGCCGTAGACCACGACACGCGTTTAGCTGTTTGGGATTTCTTAGCACAGCATCAAGACTTGCTAGAAACTTTAAAGACTCACGAAGTCTTAATGAGTGACTTAGATGAAACGATTGATTCCCTACTAGCTGGCAAACACGAAGGTCGGACAATTGTAAAAATGGAAGTGTAACGTATGAAACGAATCTTAATAACAGCGGGTGGAACGGCCGAACGCATCGATCGTGTCCGTTCTATCACCAATCACTCGACAGGCCAACTTGGCTGTCTAATTGCTGAAAGTTTTTTAGCTCAAGGCGTTCAAGTCGATTACCTCACAACAAAGACCGCAACACGTCCAAAAGAACAGACAGGGCTACATGTCTTCTTTATCCATGATACACGAGAGTTAGAGCAAACACTCACGAAATGTTTACAGGCAACACCATATGATGCCGTCATTCATAGTATGGCAGTCAGTGATTTCACGCCGGCTAGCAGTTTTTCTATTAAAGATTTCACCAATCAGCTCAACCAATTGCTCACAGCGACTGCAGGCTCCTTGACTGAAAAAGACCTTGCACAACTGATTGAAACCAGTGCGCAGGAACCGACGACGAAGATTTCATCGAACACCGACTACTTATTTTTAGCTTTAAAGAAAACGACAAAAGTCATTCAAAAGATTAAAGAAATACAGCCTAAAACGCAACTGGTGAGTTTCAAACTGCTCGTGGATGTCCCTAAGGAAGAGCTGTTCCAAGTCGCTTTCGACAGCTTAACAAAAAATCAAGGAGATTTTGTCCTGGCCAATGATTTGATCTCGATTCAATCAGGAAAACATACCGGTTATTTACTTGATCACACGGGCGCTTTCATTGGTGAGGCTCATACGAAAGCAGCCATCGCCCAGTTAATTACGGAGACGCTCACTCAAGGAAAGGATGATTAAATTGACACAAAAACAGATTTTACTTGGCGTTTCAGGAAGCATTTCCGCGTATAAAGCCGCTGATTTAACGAATGAACTGACAAAACTCGGCTATGCAGTCGATGTATTAATGACCCGTAGCGCGCAAGCCTTCATCACGCCCTTAACCTTACAATCACTTTCTAAAAGACGTGTCCATACAAACGTGATGGTCGAAGAACAACCAAATAAAATCAATCATATCGAACTTGCAAAACAAGCAGATCTCTTTATCGTTGCCCCTGCAAGTGCCAATACGGTTGGAAAATTAGCGAATGGCATCGCAGACGATCTTGTATCAACCGTGGCGCTCGCTTTAGAAAACCATGTACCAAAACTGATTGCCCCAGCGATGAATACGTATATGTATTTAAATCCTGCGGTTCAAAAAAATCTAGCAACACTCAAAGAATATGGGTATCAAGAAATCACTCCTCGAGAAGCTTTATTAGCTTGTGGAGATTACGGTCCAGGCGCCTTAGCAACCGTTGAAACGATCATCCAAGAAATAACAAAAACTTTGAGTAAGTAAGGAGCAACCTATGAAAAATAAAGAAAAAACCTTTCAGCTCGTCTTAACCGCCCTCTTTCTGAGTGTGATGATTTTGCTTGCGAGCGTCCCTTTTTTAGGCTTTATCCCTTTAGGACCGATTAATGCGACGACACTACATATTCCTGTCATTATTGCTTCTGTCGTTTTAGGTCCTAAAATTGGTGGCTTTCTCGGAGGCTGTTTCGGACTGATTAGTCTGATTCGTTCAACGGTCATTATCACACCGATGTCTTTTGTCTTCTCGCCTTTCATTGCCCCTTTAGGAACCGATGGTGCAGGAAGTTGGAAAGCGCTACTCGTTGTTTTCATTCCTCGTATTCTAATTGGAATCGTGCCTTATTTTGTTTACCAATGGAGTAAAAAATTCCTGAAAGGGCGCAAAGAACCTTTCAGCCTTTTCCTAGCTGGTATTGCTGGAGGACTCACGAACACTATTTTAGTAATGAATTTTATTTATTTCTTATTTAAACCAGAATATGCACAAGTTCTTGGAGAAGCTGGCGATGCCGTTTACGCAGCCATCCTATCCATTATTTTTGCACAAGGGATTCCTGAAGCAATCGTCGCTGGTTTAGCTACTGCCGCTGTTTCAGCCGTCTTATTAAAGTTTATGGCCTTACGAAAAACCAATTAAATCTCAAAAAAGGGGTGACAAAAGTCGTTTTGCTCTGAGAAACTGGAGGAGAATTCAAACAAATCGCTTTTTCAATTGCTCGAACTTCATGAAGGTTCCGAAAGTACAGCCTTTTGTTGTCCTTTTGTCTGCCAAACGTTCGTAAAACACCAAGAAGGGGCCGTGACAAATGTCACAGCCCCTTTTGATTATTTGACATCTTCGCCAATAATGCGAACTTCCGTTTCTAATGCGACTTGATACTTCTCTTGAATCACTGTTTGGATATGCGCAATTAATTCAATATAATCTGTCGCTGTGGCCTGGTTCACATTCACGATAAAACCCGCATGTTTCATTGAGATTTGAGCGCCACCAATTGTATGTCCCTGTAAGCCAGCATCCTGTACTAACTTGCCGGTAAAGTGTCCTTCCGGTCGTTTAAAAACACTCCCGCAAGAAGGGTACTCTAGTGGTTGTTTCGACTCACGCAACTCAGTTAATTCCACCATTTGTGCTTTAATTTCCATCGGCTTGCCTTTTTTCAAAGTAAAACGGCTCGTTAAGACGATGCCCCCCAACTCTTGGATCTGACTATGACGGTAACGAAAAGCCATTTCTTTCCCAGTCATTGTTACGACTTCACCACTTGGTAAAAGGACATCGGCAGAAGTAAAGACATCTTTGATTTCTCCCCCGTAAGCACCTGCATTCATAAAAACAGCTCCCCCAACACTACCTGGGATTCCACAGGCAAATTCAAGCCCCGTTAATGACGCTTCATAAGCCGCTTGACTGGCATCAATTAGACGCGCACCCGATTCCACCGTCATCACATGGTCTTCAATCTTCAAGGCCTTCATTTCCAACAACATTAACACCACACCACGAATCCCACCATCACGGACAATTAAATTACTTGCATTGCCTAAAACTAGCCATGGGATTGCTTGTTCCCGACAATAAGCCACCAATTCTTGTACTTCTTCGGTTGTTTTTGGAAAAGCCAAAATATCTGCTGGTCCACCTGTTTCAGTAAAAGTATATTTACTTAAGGCTTCATCTTTATATAAAATCATTTCAGGAAATTTTTGGATTAATTCTTCTTTAAAATTCACCATTCGTCGACTCCTTTTTTTCATCTCTACCATTCTAGCATTTTTATAAGAAGCTGACTATAGAGTCGAAAGAAATCCAACGCTTTTCTTCTAACAATTTGAGGAAGTCTTAAGCTTCCTTGACTGGCGAGTCTAAAAATACCACCACTCTTTAACAATATCCTCATTTAAATGCACCAGCAAAAAAGAGAACAATTAGGAGTCAGACATACCTAACCATTCTCTTTACAATTTCATGCATCCACCCTCGCCTTAAAACAAAAATCTCAGAAGATACTGCCATTCGCTCTTACAAAAGCTTAGGCGTTCTTCTGAGATTTTCTTTTTCCATTTGATGAAAACATGCCTGCGTTCTCGTCGATCAATCAAACGATTTTAACACTTGATTACGGTTGGCGTGGATTTTTTCCTATTGTGACCACGCCATGGTTCGAATTATCGATCCAGTAAGCAATCGCGTTTTATTCGGTTGCTCCATCTTTTTTACGTTTCTTCAAGATTAATGCGGATAGTAATGTCGCAACACTACCTAACATCACTAATGATCCATCCTCTTCTGAACCCGTTTGAGGCAACGTTTTGTTATTATTCGTCGTTCCTCCCGTTCCACTGGTTCCTCCGGTTCTAGGAAGTGTTCCTGTCCCTCCACCATTAACATTTGATGAAGTTGAATCACTTGGATCGGTGCTCAATGAAGTAGAGTTACTGATGCTTGTGCTTACACTGTCTGAGATGCTGTCAGATTCACTCATACTTTCACTAGATGATTGTGACAAACTCATACTTGAGCTTACACTCGTGCTATAGCTGTCAGATATATGATTCGAATCACTAATACTTGTGCTAGTACTTAAGGAATTCGAGTCACTCACACTTGTGCTAGTACTTAAGGAATTCGAGTCACTCACACTGGTGCTAGTACTTAAGGAATTCGAGTCACTCACACTGGTGCTCGCGCTTGACGAAACCGATTCACTCATGCTCGTGCTCGCACTGTAACTACCTGATACACTATTCGAGTCACTAATACTTGTACTTGTGCTCAGTGAACTTACATCACTCCTATTCATTGAAAAACTATTGGAGTCGCTAATACTTGTACTCGTACTTAGGGAATTCGAATCGCTCACACTCGTACTTGTACTTGAAGAAACCGATTCGCTCACGCTCGTGCTGGCGCTGTAACTACTTGATATACTGTTCGAATCACTAATACTTGTGCTCGTGCTTAATGAGTTGGAATCGCTCACGCTCGTAGACACGCTATTAGAATCACTGATACTGGTGCTGGTACTTAATGAATTGGAATCACTCACGCTACCAGACACGCTGTTGGAGTCACTAATACTTGTGCTCGTACTTAACGAATTGGAATCACTCACGCTGGTGCTCGTACTTGAAGAAAGGGATTCGCTCATGCTCGTGCTGGCGCTGTAACTACCTGATACACTATTTGAATCGCTAATGCTTGTACTTGTACTCATAGAGTTTGAATCACTCACACTCGTACTTGTACTTGAAGAAAGGGATCCACTCACGCTCGTGCTGGCGCTAACAGAATTAGAATCACTCAGACTCGTACTTGTGCTCAGTGAGTTTGAATCACTCACACTGGTGCTCGCACTTGAAGAAACCGATTCGCTCACACTTGTGCTGGCGCTGACAGAGTTTGAATCACTCAGGCTCGTACTTGTACTCATTGAGTTCGAATCACTCACGCTGGTACTTGTACTTGAAGAAAGGGATTCACTCACACTCGTACTTGCGCTAGTGCTTCCTGATACACTATTTGAGTCGCTCAGACTTGTGCTGGTACTCAACGAGTTCGAATCACTCACGCTGGTACTTGCACTTGAAGAAAGGGATTCACTTACGCTCGTACTTGCGCTAGTACTTCCTGATACACTATTTGAGTCGCTCAGACTTGTGCTGGTACTTAACGAGTTCGAATCACTCACGCTGGTACTTGCACTTGAAGAAAGGGATTCACTTACGCTCGTGCTGGCACTAGTACTTCCTGATACACTATTTGAGTCGCTCAGACTTGTGCTGGTACTTAACGAGTTCGAATCACTCAGGCTCGTACTTGCACTTGAAGAAAGGGATTCACTTACGCTCGTGCTGGTGCTGACAGAGTTTGAATCACTCAGGCTCGTACTTGTGCTCAGTGAAGTCGATTCACTTACACTGTTGGAAACACTGTTCGAATCACTGATACTTGTACTTGTGCTTAATGAGTTTGATTCGCTCACACTGGTGGAAACACTGTTTGAATCACTGATACTTGTGCTCGTGCTTAATGAATTCGAATCACTCACACTATTGGAAACACTGTTCGAATCACTGATACTTGTGCTAGTACTCAACGAGTTCGAATCACTCACGCTGGTACTTGTACTTGAAGAAAGGGATTCACTTACGCTCGTGCTGGCGCTGACAGAATTTGAATCACTCAGGCTCGTACTTGTGCTCAGTGAAGTCGATTCACTTACACTGTTGGAAACACTGTTTGAATCACTGATACTTGTGCTCGTGCTTAATGAATTTGAATCACTCACACTGTTGGAGACACTATTTGAATCACTGATACTTGTACTTTTGCTTAATGAATTCGAATCACTCACACTTGTGGAAACACTATTCGAATCACTGATACTTGTACTCGTGCTTAATGAATTCGAATCACTCACACTGTTGGAAACACTATTTGAATCACTGATACTTGTACTTGTGCTTAATGAGTTTGAATCACTCACACTATTGGAAACACTGTTCGAATCACTGATACTTGTGCTCGTGCTTAATGAATTCGAATCACTCACACTGTTGGAAACACTATTTGAATCACTGATACTTGTGCTTGTGCTTAACGAGTTTGAATCGCTCACACTAGTGGAAACACTGTTTGAATCACTGATACTTGTGCTCGTGCTTAATGAATTCGAATCACTCACACTGTTGGAAACACTGTTTGAATCACTGATACTTGTGCTCGTGCTTAATGAATTCGAATCACTCACACTATTGGAAACACTGTTCGAATCACTGATACTTGTGCTCGTGCTTAATGAATTCGAATCACTCACACTGTTGGAGACACTATTCGAATCACTGATACTTGTGCTCGTGCTTAATGAATTCGAATCACTCACACTGTTGGAAACACTATTTGAATCACTGATACTTGTACTTGTGCTTAATGAATTCGAATCACTCACACTGTTGGAAACACTATTTGAATCACTGATACTTGTGCTTGTGCTTAATGAGTTTGAATCGCTCACACTAGTACTTGCACTTGAAGAAAGGGATTCACTTACGCTCGTGCTGGCGCTGACAGAGTTTGAATCACTCAGGCTCGTACTTGTGCTTAATGAATTCGAATCGCTCACACTGTTAGAAACACTATTCGAATTGCTAATACTTGTACTTGTACTATAAGAGTTCGAATCGCTCACACTGTTAGAAACACTATTCGAATTGCTAATACTTGTACTTGTACTATAAGAGTTCGAATTGCTCACACTGTTAGAAACACTATTCGAATTGCTAACACTTGTACTTGTACTATAAGAGTTCGAATCGCTCACACTGTTAGAAACACTATTCGAATTGCTAACACTTGTACTTGTACTATAAGAGTTCGAATCGCTCACACTGTTAGAAACACTATTCGAATTGCTAATACTTGTGCTTGTACTATAAGAGTTCGAATCGCTCACACTGTTAGAAAGACTGTTCGAATTGCTAATACTTGTACTTGTACTATAAGATTTTGAATCGCTCACACTGTTAGAAACACTATTCGAATTGCTAATACTTGTACTTGTACTATAAGATTTTGAATCGCTCACACTGTTAGAAACACTATTCGAATTGCTAATACTTGTGCTTGTACTATAAGATTTTGAATCGCTCACACTGTTAGAAACACTATTCGAATTGCTAATACTTGTGCTAGTACTATAGGATTGCGAATCGTTTGCATTGTTTGAAAGACTGTTCGAATCACTAATACTCGTGCTAGTACTAAATGACTTCGAATCACTTAGACTGCTTGAAAGACTGTTCGAATCACTAATACTTGTGCTTGTACTATAAGATTTCGAATCACTTAGACTGCTTGAAAGACTGTTCGAATTGCTAATACTTGTACTTGTACTATAAGATTTTGAATCGCTCACACTGTTAGAAACACTATTCGAATTGCTAATACTTGTACTTGTACTATAAGATTTCGAATCACTTAGACTGCTTGAAAGACTGTTCGAATCACTAATGCTCGTGCTTGTACTAAATGACTTCGAATCACTTAGACTACTTGAAAGACTGTTCGAATCACTAATGCTTGTGCTTGTACTCAATGAGTTTGAATCACTCACACTCGTACTCGTGCTTGATGAGGTTGATCCACTTACACTCGTACTTGTACTTACAGACGTCGACTCGCTGATGCTTGTACTGTCTGTATCACTGATTGAAGTACTAATGCTCGCGCTGTCTACATCACTGATTGAAGTACTCATACTATCAGACTCACTAATGCTGATACTATCTTCATTACTAATAGAAATACTCATACTATCAGACTCACTAATGCTGATACTATCTTCATTACTAATAGAAATACTCATACTATCAGACTCGCTAATGCTAATACTATCTTCATCACTAATAGAAGTGCTGATACTATCAGACTCGCTAATGCTAATACTATCTTCATCACTAATAGAAGTGCTGATACTGTCAGACTCGCTAATGCTAATACTATCTTCATTACTAATAGAAGTGCTGATACTGTCAGACTCGCTAATGCTGATGCTATCTTCATTACTAATAGAAGTGCTGATACTGTCAGACTCACTGATGCTTGTACTATCACTATTACTATCAGACAGGCTAGTGCTATCGGATAAGCTAATCGAAGTACTCAAACTAATGCTATCAGACAAGCTAATCGACTCACTCAGGCTCGTACTTCCATCTTGGCTTCCAGAATTACTTTTTGAGATACTATCGGATAAGCTAATTGATTCACTTAGGCTGATACTGTCGGATAGACTATCGGACAAACTAATCGAATCACTTAAGCTTGAACTGTCGCTATTACTGTCAGATAAACTGTCGGATAAGCTAATTGATTCACTTATACTTGAGCTATCACTATTACTGTCAGATAGGCTAGTGCTGTCGGATAAGCTAATCGAAGTACTCAAACTAATGCTATCAGACAAGCTAATCGACTCACTCAGGCTCGTACTTCCATCTTGACTTCCAGAATTACTTTTTGAGATACTATCGGATAAGCTAATTGATTCACTTAGGCTGATACTGTCGGATAGACTATCGGACAAACTAATCGAATCACTTAAGCTTGAACTGTCGCTATTACTGTCAGATAAACTGTCGGATAAGCTAATCGA